>JAKQJG010000248.1 GCA_029561305.1 Bacteroidota bacterium
CAGGAATGCACACTGGAAAAGTTTTGGGGATGATCCTGGCTGGAAAAAACTTTCTTCTATGCCCGAATATCAAAATAACGTCTCTCACATAGATATTACTTTCCTGCAACCGGCAGACTATTCTGATTTTTAAAAATTGATATACCAACCACGATCTGGCAATGGTCTCCCGGCCTGGGCGTATTTGTCAATTAGTTTCCCAAATAAAATTTCTGGGGAGCAACCTCCAATTTTGCATTCTGCTATTAACTGCCACTATCCTTTTTTGGCGGATCGATAACTGGTGCAGGAACTGGTGTAGGGGTAACGGTTGGGGTTGTTGGTTTTGTTACAGGTGAATTAAGTGGTGCCCCAACTGCTATGTCGCAACGGTGCCCTGCTTTTCCATGTGGCGGGTTCATACCAGGGGGCGTCACTGTTTCGGGTGTTGCTTTTTGTACAGGAGTAGCGGTTGTTGGTACAGCCGGTGTAGTGGTGTTAGAAACTGTTTGATTTGCAGGTTTTGCAACAGGCGAATTTAAAGGTGCGCCCACAGGGATATCACAACGGTGGTTCGGCTGTCCGTGAGCCGGATTCATTCCAGGAGAAGTGTTTGTTGAAGCCGCCTGGTTAACTACTGGTTGTGGCAAAGGGGATTGCACTCCCTGTCCGTTAACTGGTACAGTAGTACCTGGGTTTGCCAGTTTTTGGGAATCGGGGCTTATTATTACAGATTTTGATGAATCAGTACTCGTCAAATTTGGATCATAATCGGACTCCTTAACTGCACATGCACAAAAACAGTAAACAACGATGAGGCAGACTCCGGTAATAATTTTATTCATGGTTTAGTTTTTGGCAGTTATAGTTCTTAATATTTTAGTTTATTTATTCCCTAAATTATTCAATATATCGCTACAATTCAAATCTCACATTCAAGTTCCCCTCAAAATTGAGTAAATAAGCCTGCTTACAACAAAAGTATTTGCAAAAGCCTGGAGGATGAAAGAACAATAACTGTAAATCGCTGCTGTACGTTGTCCGGGCTTTCTCCAGCGGCGGATTTTCGAATTTTCATTCTTACCCAAAAAAAACTTTGCTGCCAAACCCCGGTTGAATGCACTTTGCCTGTGAGGATGCCACCGTAACCTTCCGGGTAAGCTTTTTATACTTCAGGTTTTCACCTAAGGTTAATATGTAAGGTGCTCTATGCAGTGAAAACCAGGACCAATTTATTCTAAGAATAAAACTCATTTCGGAGAGATTGGCAGAGTGGCGTTGAGCCTTTACTCAAACATTTGGAAATATGGAAGGGCCACGAATAACCAGTCATAACCTTTAGTTAATGCTTCGTTTACATTAAGGTTATAACAGGATGGGTTCTTTGCAAAACCTTTCCAATGAAACTACTTCCATTAGCTTTCTTCATTATTCTTCTCAACAAAGTATCAATTGCACAGCCACCTGCAAAAAATGTTATTGTTATCACTATTGATGGCATCAGGTGGCAGGAAATATTCAGAGGTGCTGATGCTTCCTTGCTCCGGAACAATACATACGTAAAAGATACTGGCCTGATGGCACA
>JAKQJG010000260.1 GCA_029561305.1 Bacteroidota bacterium
TCCATCAATCGACATGCTTTGTCCTGATTTTTACAACCCCAATTTTAAGTACTACAACGACCTGTATATACGAAGAAATAATCCGCTCTTCATTCCGGAGATCAATCTTGAACCCTCTGATGCAGCAAAAGTATTTTATGCTATCGGGCATTACCAGGCGATCGGATTTTCACCATTCTCCATTGAATCTGCAAAAGATCCCGGCGAAGAGCCTGTAGGAAAGAGCTTTGCTATTTTATCGCAATTGTCCAATGAAATTTTGAAATACCAGGGCAGCGGTAAAATGGAAGGTATCCTGCTGGATACGCTCAATAAAAAGCAAGAGATCATATTGGGCAATTATAAAATGGCCATTTCGCATGATTATACTTTAGGCTGGTCGCCGGAAGCTTCTAAACCAGGCTGGCCAGCTACTGGAGGCATTATTATCCAGGTGGCAGCAGACGAGTTTATTATTGCAGGTACTGGAATTGTCGTAACGTTTTGTGTAAATAATGCTCACGGTACCTCCGCAGGAATTTTACAGGCAGATGAAGGCGTTTATATAAATGGTGAATGGCAACCAGGAAGAAGAATGAATGGAGACCAGGACCACCAGGGACGACATATACGAATACCTGCGGGAGAATGGGGTATACAGCGCATTACATTATATCAATACAAATAAGCCAGAAGTAAACACAATGTTTAATATTTTAAATGAAATGAAAATGAAATTAATTACACGATTCCTGCTTGGCATAGCGGTTTTGTCAGGTATAACAGTAAAGGCACAAAATTATGTTGTGCTGCATGCCGACAAGGCAGCAGATACCATCAATAAAAATATCTATGGGCATTTTGCTGAACACCTGGGACATTGTATTTACGGAGGCTTTTATGTGGGTGACAATAATAAAAAGATCCCCAACAAAAATGGGATAAGGCTTGACGTTATTGAAGCATTAAAAAAATTGAAAGTACCTGTCCTGCGCTGGCCAGGCGGATGCTTTGCTGATACCTACCATTGGAAAGACGGCATAGGTCCAAAAGACCAGCGGCCTTCTATGCTTAATATCTGGTGGGGCAATGTAAAAGAAGATAACAGTTTTGGCACCAATGAATTCTTAAATATGTGTGAAGTGCTTGGTGCAGAACCTTACCTGAGCGGCAACGTAGGAAGCGGCACGCCACAGGAACTGGCAGACTGGATAAAATACACCACCCACCCTGCCAACAGCAGCCCGATGCCTGAACTAAGAGCCAAATACGGAAGGCCCAATCCATGGAAAGTAAAATACTGGGGACTGGGAAATGAAGCCTGGGGATGTGGCGGCAATATGACGGCAGAATACTATGCCAATGTGTATCGCCAGTATGCAACGTTTATGACCGACTGGAATAACAGTGATGGTATTTACAGGATAGCATCCGGTGCTTCTGATGATGACTATCACTGGACAGAAGTATTGATGAAAGAATTGCCTCCTAAAATGTTCAATGCGCTGGGTTTGCATCATTATTCTGTAATTGACTGGAGTAAGAAAGGTTCTTCTAATGAATTTTCTGAATCAGAATATTTTACCACCATGGAACGGGCATTGCTGATGGAAGAGCTGGTAACCAAACACAGTGCTATCATGGATAAGTATGATCCTAAGAAAACTAAAGCACTGGCGGTAGATGAATGGGGTGGCTGGTATGATGTGATGCAGGGAACCAACGAAGGTTTTTTGTTTCAGCAAAATACCATGCGTGACGCTATGATAGCGGGTGCCACACTGAATATTTTCAACAATCATTGCGACAGGGTTAAGATGGCCAACCTGGCACAGATCATCAATGTGTTGCAGGCGGTAATATTAACCAGTGAAGAAAAAATGATCGTAACTCCCACCTACCATGTAATGGAAATGTACAATGTGCACCATGA
>JAKQJG010000264.1 GCA_029561305.1 Bacteroidota bacterium
TGGCGATAAGATTACACTCTCCATATATACAGACTGTACAATGTAAATATTGATCAAATTTTCACTATGCAGTATTGTAAAATAATTGGCTGGAACTGTTCCGGCCATTTATTTTTTGTGCCCGGCCCAACAATGGCCATTGAAATTTTTACTTCTTCCTTCAACATTTATAATTCTGCATTGTAATATTGCATATAATGAAAATATTACTGGCAGAAGATGAACCCAATGTAGCAGGACTTATAAACAAAGGCCTGGTGGAAAAAGGCCATAGTGTTACAGTAGCTCCTGATGGTGCGCTGGGGCTTGACATTGCCCTTACCAACAGCTTTGATGTAATGATCCTGGATATCATGCTGCCTAATATGAGTGGCATGGAGCTCTGCAAGCAACTGAGACAAAAAAATATTTTTACCCCGATACTGTTTCTCACAGCACTTGGCACCACCGAAAATATAGTAGCTGGTTTAAACGCCGGCGGTGATGATTATTTAGTAAAGCCTTTTAAATTTGCCGAGCTGGAAGCACGATTAAAATCACTGCATAGAAGAAAACAAGTGCTGCAGCAGGAAGACGAGAGCACTTTATTTGGCAATGTACTGGTAAATCTTGCCAGTAAAATTGTTACCTATGGCGGCGAGCAGGTAAACCTTACTTCTACCGAATTCCGGTTGCTTGAATACTTATTAAAAAACAAAAACCGGGTAGTATCCAGAATTGAGATCCTGGAGCATGTGTGGGGTATCGATTTTAATATGGGCACCAATGTGGTGGATGTTTATGTAAACTATCTTCGTAAAAAGATTGATAAAGACCCGGCACAAAAATTTATACAAACTGTAATAGGTATGGGTTATATGCTTAAAATATAAAGACGCTCCCGTGAAAATACAAACCAGGACCACCATACTGTTTACAGTTATTACTGCGGTTTTTTTTATTGCGCTTGATATAGTGGTGTATTATTTTATCAATGAGGCAGCACAAAATGACTTTAATAAACGGGTGGAACTGAGGGCAAAGATCTCCGCCAAATACCGCTTTGAAAAAAACAAAGTATCTGCCGAAGCTTTTCAACAGCTCCAAAAACAATACCTGGAGAAGCTGTCGCAGGAAAAAGCATTTGTATTTGAAGCAGATTCTGTAACGGGCAAATTCAGGAATCATTCTCCTAAAGAAATAAGTGACGCCTTTTTACAGGAAATACTGTTGGCAGATGGCGCCACGGTATTTAAACAAACCAAGTTCCGGCATTATGCGGGCCTGCTTCATAAAGACGAGAAGGTAAACCACATTATTATTAAATCTGCCACCAACCAATACGGACTGGAAGTGATGGGCGACCTGCGGAAGATCATGATCACCACGTTGCTTTTTTCTATTGCGGTAAGTTACCTGGCTGGGCAATACTTTGCCAAAAGAACTTTCAGACCTTTCCGCAGCATTACCAATAAAGTAAAACAGATAAATGAGAATAACCTCCATTTACGCCTCGAAGATACCGGTGGAAAAGATGAGATTGCAGAGCTTACACAGACTTTCAATAAGATGATCGACCGTATTGAAATGGCCTTTGAAACACAGAATAACTTTATCAGCAATGCTTCGCATGAATTAAGGACACCGTTGACAGCTATTGCTGCAGAAGCGGATTTTGCCCTTTCAAAAGAAAGAACCGCAGCAGAATACCAGCATAGCATTCAGCACATCGTATCACAATCCGAAAAACTGCAGCAGCTTATAAAAGGCCTGCTCGATCTTGCACAAACCGGGTTTGATGGCAAGAAACTAAGCTGGGAAAAAATAAGGCTCGACCAGTTGATATTTGATGTAAAAGCAAATGCCGATGCAATCATGCCCGATAATAATGTAGCTGTGTCTGTTGAGCATTTCCCTGAAGACGAAAATAAAATGATTATCACCGGCAATTACAACCTGCTCAAAATAGCTATCAGCAATATTGTACTGAACGCCTGCAAATATTCCCATAATAAAAAAGTTGTGCTTCACCTGAAATTTGAAGAAAATTTTGGCAGGATAACGGTGACGGACACTGGCATTGGCATACCGGAAGAAGATGTAAAACATATCTATGTTCCCTTTTTCCGTGCCTCTAATACGCGGTCATATGAGGGATATGGTATTGGAATGCCACTTTCAAAGAATATCATCCGGCTGCACAAGGGAAAAATTGAAGTGAATTCAAAGGAAAACGTTGGAACCGTGGTGGAAGTGATACTGCCGGTTGGATAAACTGTTTTAATCCCTTTCTAATTTTCTAATCCTTTTCTAATAGCATTCTAATACGATTGTCATTTCGTTCTTAAGGCTTCTTAATACGGCCGGTGCATTTTTGTATTCTAAACAAAACGATATGACAAACATACTCATCCCAACCGATTTTACTGCATCCTCCCTGCAACTGGCAGAACAGGCTGTACTGGCACTGGAAACGAAGAATGCTACTATTATTTTATTCCATGCTTTTGAATTGCCAACATCAGAGTACGAACTGCTTGCACCGGGAAGGTCAAAACCCTGGGCCAACCTGGTAACAGACAACTTCAGGCAGCTATGCAAACAGTTCAAAGACCAAAATCCGAAAGCAGTTAATAAGATATGCTTCAAGTTTATGGAGGGCAGCAGTGCTCCTTTGTTCCGGAACTTTGTGGATGCCAATGAAATAGATATCATTGTGTGCCCTGATCATTTTCAACATGTACCCGTGCATAAACAAAGCGTTGACCCAAGACCGTTATTTAAGAAAAGCGGTATCCGTGTATTGCGTGAACTGGGTGTGCGCAAAAGAGAAACAGGATACCAGGAAGTGGAAATGCCACTGCAGGTTGCTATGGCTGCCAACTAAGTTGTGTACGGCCCTGTATAATAATGAAAACGACTAAGATCATCTAAAAAAAAGGTCATGCTGTTAAAGAAGAACATTCCATTTAGCTATGTGTTTGGGAAGATAAAGTACGAAATGCTGGTGATTACCCTGTATGCTTCGCTGATAGCAGTGCTGTACAACAATTACCACCTTACCCGTATCACAATTCCCATTGCTGTACCTACTATACTGGGCACCGTTATATCGCTGCTGCTGGGTTTCCGGAGCAACCAGGCCTACGACAGGTGGTGGGAAGCCCGGCATATCTGGGGTGCTGTTGTCAATGACTCCAGGACATTGGGGAGACAGGTGATGAACTTTACACATGACAGTTATGACAATGACAATATCAAGGCTTTCCAGGACAGGATGATACGCCGGCAAATTGCCTGGACGTACAGCCTTGCAAAACACCTGCGTGGACAAAAATGCAACCGGATACTGGAAAAGTACCTCGACAAAGAAGATATAGAATATGCCTGTGCAGTTGACAATGTGCCATCTGCATTAATGGACCTGATGGGAAGAGATCTTAAACTGGCATTGGAAGAAGGATGGATCAACCGCTTTCAGCAAGTGGAGATTGACAGGACACTTACCAGGCTATGTGATGCGATGGGTAAATGTGAAAGGATAAAAAACACCATTTTCCCTGCTACCTACAGCCTGTACATACACCTGGCGCTCTTGTTGTTTATTGCGCTGCTCCCGTTTGGTGTGATTGAATATTTTGGCATGTTTGAAGTACCGCTGGTGGTTGCTATCTCAGCAAGTTTTCTTTTGATAGAAAAAATGGCCATTCACCTGCAGGATCCATTTGAGAACAAACCCACCGATACCCCTATGACAACGATAGCCCGCAGTATTGAAAACAACCTGCAGCAATTATACGGACTTGAAAAAGGGTATCATAAAAAAGCCGGCAGAGAACAAATGGAGGAACCGGAAGAACCTGGTCAGCAATCAATGTCTCAAAATACTTATTACGTTTTATAGCGCTATATTGGTTTATATGTAAGGTCAATGCCCCTTCTTTTTTAAGAAGGGGATTTTTTATCTCGTTCTGAAAATAGCAAATGCCCTGTCTTCTTTTGTAAAGCCCGCTTTTGGATAATACGACATAGCCGACGGAACGGAAAGAAGTAGAATCATTACTTCCTCACCAAGTTTGCTCCTGGTGTGTTCAATCAATTTTTTTCCAATACCTTCTTTCTGATAGCCAGGTGCTACAGCAAGATCAGACAAATAGCAGCTCCAGCACGAGTCTGTAATACACCTTACAATACCCACTAAATTGTCAGCATCCCATGCAGTAATAATAAGGTTTGAATTGTCGTACATTTTTTTTATCCGGGCTTCATCTTCGGTTGGTCGCGGCAGACCGGGATTGTTGTACAATACAATAATGTCTTTTGCCGCCGGAGTTATATCGTCTTTATAAATAACGGGCATGTGCAGCTTTTTTTATTAAAAATAGTTACCTGGAATTAAACAATTATATATTCCATACATCCTGCCATGTATCATCAACAAAAAAATAAGGTGTGCATTTTACCGCCCACCTTACCCAATAATTTTATAATTACAATTATTCTTCCTCCTCATCTTTTCCTTTTTTCTTTTTTTTCTTTGATTTGTCGTACAGCTTTTTTGTATTTGCCATCAAATTGAGGAACTCCTTTTGCAGGTAATCATTGGCATTGTGAGCGTTGAGCGCCATACTTTCCAGCTTATCCCAGTCGGATGTTTTTGGTGGCAGGTATTTACTCTGGCGGAGCTTCATACCAAACATGGCCAGCGTGGCAGCAAACTGCAATTCTTTATTCGTTGCATTAAAAGCGGTTACTCCTCCATCACATTTATACATCAAATGCTTTTCTGTTTTGGTGTAGGCGGGAGTATAGCGAAGATCAACTTCTGCAATCGGCGTATTTTGTGCAGACAAATTGAAGATACTGTCGTTGGTAACAGTGGGTGTATATTCAAAAATGGCCATTACGCTGTTACCACTTCCTATTTCGCCGCCTTCGAGAGAACCGGTGCTGTCTGCTATGGCATCCCTTTTATTATCAAAACCAACCAGCCGGTAATCTTTTACAAGTGCCGGGTTAAAATGCACATTTAAAAAAACATCGTCTGCCACAGAGTAAAAAGTTTGTGTTACTTCTTTTACCAGCACTTTTTCCGCCTCTTTTATATCATCGAGATAGGCATAATTTCCATTACCTCTTTTTGCCAGCGTTTCTAACTTTGAATCTTTAAAATTACCCATGCCTACACCAAGACAAGTGAGATAAACACCGCTTTGTCTTTCTTTTGTTACAAGAGCTTCCATCGCTTCTTCACTTGTTTCTCCCACGTTAAAATCCCCGTCTGTTGCAATGATCACCCTGTTGTTGCCATTCCTGATAAAAGAACGCTTGGCGATCATGTAGGCCAGGCGGATGGCAGATTCACCAGGTGTATCACCACTGGCGGTTAGCTCCTCTATTGATTGAATGATCTTTTGCTTTTCGGCGCCACTGGTGGGCTGCATCCATACAGCTACAGCACCTCCATAAATAACAATTGAAACGGTATCGGTTGCACGCAAATTTTTTACCAGCATTTGAAAAGCTGCTTTTACCAACGGAAGCCTGTTGGGCATATCCATACTGCCGGATGCATCTATTAAAAACACCAGGTTACTTGGCGGTACTTTTTCCAAATCCAGTTTGCGGGCATTGATATTGAGGTACATCAGCCTTTTATGAGCATCCCAGGGACAGGTTGACTGGTTTGATTCTATCTTGAAATATTCCCCCTTTTCCGGCTCTTTGTAATTAAGATTAAAATAATTCAGCAACTCCTCTATCCGCACTGCATCAGGCGGCACTACACTATTTTGTGCCACAAATCGCCTGATATTACTGTAAGAGGCTTTGTTGATATTTAATGAAAAACCGGTGTTTGGAAATTTCTCAGCATTTACATCTTCATTTTCTACCAATGAAAAATAGGATTCGTCGCTAACAAACCAGGAGTACTTTGAACTGAATTTATTGTCTTTTGTGATGGAGATCAGCTTAGGCCTGTTTTTGCTGGCATTGGCCGAAAGCTGCTTCATGGTCACTTCGAAGTATTTATCAGCGCTGATCCCTGCCGTCACCGCTTCATAACCATCCACGGTTAATGTGATGGAATCTCTTTTTACGCTGCTGGAAATGCCAAAACCACCGCCTACGCCTGACTTGTAAAGGAGCTTGTCTGAATGGAGCCTGATATTTACATTCTGGAGGTTCTCGCCCTTTTCATTCTTTATCTCCCCACGGAGATAATACTGACCGTTAGCGATGGTAGCGATGAATGAAACAAGGATATAAACAAGCAGGTTCTTCAAAAAGGGAAATATTATACAAATTTAAAATACTAGTAGTGAGAACGCAAAAATGCATTTTCTATTGTATATCAGTCCTCTACCAACTGGTAAATTTCTGCCAAATTTCTTCCTTGTCCATCATAATCCAGCCCAAAGCCAAGCAAAAATTTATTTGGCACACTAAAACCCACATAATGTACATCAAGCGGGTGTTCCAATGCTTCAGGCTTTTGCAGCAAGGCAGCAATGCTCAATGAAGCGGGCTGCTGGTTGTGCAACTGGGGTAGAAATTTAGTAAGCGTATTGCCAGTATCCACAATATCTTCTATGATCACTACATGCCTGCCTTCAAGCGGTTCATCCAGGCCAATAGAAGTGATGACATTACCGGTGGATTTGGTGCCCTTGTAAGAAGCCAGTTTGATAAATACGATTTCTGCCGGGCCTTTTATATATTTAAACAGATCGGAGGCAAACATAAAAGAGCCATTAAGGATGGCTATAAAAATTGGATTCCTGCCTTCGTAGTCTTTTGTAATCTGCGCTGCCATTTCTCTGATACGAACATCAATTTCTGCTGCTGTTATAAAAGGGCGGAATTTCTTATCAAGTACCTGTATGATCTCCATAAAAGATAGTGGGGGTTACCGTAAACGTTAGTTATTATTTTGAAACAATTAGTTGCTGGCCGATGCTGAGACTATCCGAGGTCAGGTTGTTCCATTCTTTCAATTGCTGAATGGATATCCCATACTTTTTTGAGATACCGTACAAGCCTTCTTTGGGCTGAACTTCATGGTACTTGATAGAGGATGCCGCACCAGGGCTTGATGCAGGCTTTTGTGTTTTTACCTTGGCCAGCTGCATCCCGGGCTGCAGGTAAAGCGTTGTACCATCATTGATAACGGTGTTTTTTGTAAAACCGTTATACCTTGCCAGATATTCTAACTGGATGCCGTTTTGCTGAGCGGCATCCAACAATGTTTCGCCGCTTTTGCAAACATATGTTGCTGTGTTTCCCTGTATGGCTTTACGCTGCAGGTAAACAGGCTGATCTTTGGACAGCAAACCATCCTGCATAAAATCATTATACTCCAATAGTTTCGAAAGATCAATGTTCTGCCTTGTGGCGATAGCAAGCAGTGAAGTTCCCTTTTTTGCCATTACGCATTTTACCTGGTTGATATGAACGATCCTGTCAACACCTGTTTCTTCTGCCGGTACAATATCTTTGTTGCTTACATTTTTTGCAAATGATTTGTTTTCCTCTTCTTCATTGTATACAAAGGGTACTTCTTTATCATCTTCAAACTGGCTCTTATCATATTTAGGCATATCACTTATTGCAACCAGTGAGTATTGCTGCAGGTTATATTTTTCTATTGTTTGAATTAAAATAGCGGGGTATTTTGGATTGGTTGCATAGCCGGCCTTTTTAAGGCCATAAGCCCATCCTTTGTAATCCGCAGGATTTAGTTCAAACAAGGAGGAATAGCGCTGGTTACCTCTTAGATAGTTGCTATGATCACGATAAGATTCTTCTGCAGAAGTATAGGTGCGGAAACATTCCCCGGGAGCGTCATCATCGTGGCTTACACCACCGCCCGACCAGGAACTTTTACACTTAATGCCAAAATGATTGTTTGATTTTTTCACCAGCATGCTGTTGCCAAACTCTGATTCATGAATGCCTTGCGCAAGGGTGATGGAAGCAGGCACCCCCATTCGCTTCATTTCTCTTATGGCAAAGTCTTTAAACTTTTCAATATACTGTTCGGGGGTTAGATTTTGTGCCGCAATGTTTTTACAAGCAACAAACAATACAGCGAATGCAAATAATTTTTTGATCATTGTTTTTCGTTAGTATAGATTATCAAGATAGTTGGAACGATCAATTATTTCTTCCTTATAAAACTCAGGCCATCCCTCACGGTAAGCATCACCTGCTGTACCCTGTCATCATTTTTTACATGCTCATTAAAAGCATGAATGGCTTTTGCGTTCTTGCCACTTATTTCTTCATCCAGCACCTGTCCATGAAACAGTACGTTGTCCGCAATAATCAGTCCGTTGCACCGAAGCTGCGGCAAAATTAACCCGTAATAGTCAATATACCCTGTTTTATCTGCATCAATAAAAGCGATATCCCATGTTTCTGACAGGGTGGGGATAATTTCACGGGCATTACCGGTATGTAATTTTAACTGATTTTTATAAACTGAGCGCTCAAAAAAACCATGGGCGATTGCTGCATCCTCTTGTCTAAGTTCGATGGTATGCAGTTCGCCCCCGGGCTGCAACCCTTTTGCAAGACACAAAGCACTAAAGCCAGTAAACGTGCCTACCTCTAAAATACGAAGCGGCTGCAGGAGGCTACTGATCATTGAAAGCAATGCACCCTGAACCTGCCCGCTCAACATGTGTGCATGCGGGTGATGATGCTCTGTAAATTCTGTTATCTCGTTCAACAGTTCATCCCCTTCATCGGAATAACGGGCTACATAATTTTCAGCAAGTATATTTATTAAAGCATCCATTGTATCTGTTTTAAAAAACAAAAGAGCCCCAGGAACCCCCGGTCACCCCTGTAATTTCAGTCAGGAAATTTTAACCAGCAGTGGATAAACAAGTTTAAACAGGCACACAAAGTAAAAAAATTATGGCCTTATTCTTAGCCTTGTAATGCAGTACTGCACTATCACATGACAAAATAATATAACGAATACTGCGTTATTAATTTATCCAAACTGTAAAAAACTAAAACCAAACTTTATGCAATTCTTATTTGGATCCAAAGAAAACCGCCTAAGAAACTTCTTTGTCTTTGTTGGGATGACCTTTGCGGCCGTACTTTCAACTATATGGGTATATATGGGTTCTTAACGCTTCCCTCTTTTCGAAATACATAACAGGCCGAGGAATGTAACTATGCCATTGAGAATCAAAATTTCAATGCCTATTTTAAATCCATTGAAAATGGAAGCTGATAAACTTTTAAGTTCAACAGCGGCTGATTCCGAAATACCAAAGCGATTTATAAACCATTCCGGGTTATTCAGCAGGTCGATCCCGAATATGATCAATGGCGACAGCAGGCAAACAATCAGTGCATACTTATCAGTTATTGTCCGCTTTGTTAATATCCCAAAGGCAAAAAGACCCAGCAGCGGGCCATACGTATAGCCAGCAACTTTAAGGATCACATCAATAATCGATTTGTCATCTATCCACTTGAACAGCATGACCAGCATAAAGAATATAACAGCAAAGCATAAATGCACCCATAACCGGGTGCTTTTCTTTTCTTTCTCTGTGAGGTTTTCTTTTTTCTTTAATCCCAAAATATCAATACAGAACGAAGAGGTAAGTGCCGTTAATGCGCCGTCTGCGCTCGGGAACAAGGCAGAAATTAAGCCAATGATAAAAATAACGGAGATAACCGGGCTAAGGGTTTTACCCAATGCAACCGAAGGAAAAAGATCATCACCTTTTATTACACTTCCCGTTTGCGCTGCATAGAGATACAATAAACCTCCCATGAATAAAAATAAAAAGTTCACGAGCAATAAAATGGTGCTGAGTGTGAGTACATTTTTCTGAGAATCTTTTAAGGTACGGACACTGATATTTTTTTGCATCATCTCCTGGTCAAGCCCGGTCATGGCAATGGTGATAAAAGCCCCGCCAAGAATCTGCTTTACAAAAAAACCGCTGCTGTTGGCATCTGTATTAAATATGGTGGACAGCTGGTTTGATTCCAGTGACTGTAATGCGGCTGAAAAATCAAGGTCGAGTTTATTCATCACCGTAATGATACAAACAACGAGGCCGAGCAGCATAAAGGTAGTTTGCAAGGTATCGGTGTATACTATTGTTTTTACGCCGCCTTCAAATGTATACAGGAGTATCAATAACAAAATAACAAATGCGGTTGCCCAGAACGGTATGCCCATTTCTTTGAGAACAAATATCTGCAGGATATTTACCACCAGGTACATTCTTGCGGTGGCTCCCAGGGCCCGGGAAACAATAAAAAACAAAGCCCCTGTTTTATAGGATACAGGACCAAACCTTGATTCTAAATAATTATAAATAGAAGTAAGATTGAGTTTGTAGTACAAAGGCAGCAATACAAAGGCGATGACCAAATAGCCAAAGAAATAACCGATCACTACCTGGAAATACTGGAACCCTGCACTACCCACAGTACCTGGCACACTTACAAATGTTACACCGCTTAAGGAAGTACCGATCATACCAAAGGCCACCAGCATCCAGTTGCTGCTGCGGTTGCCAATAAAGAAAGAATCATTATTTGAATTTTTACTGGTGAAATAAGCCACCACCAGCAGCAATAAAAAATAACCGATCACAAAACTGAATAATAAAGCGGGGGACATGCAGCAATGTTTATTGTAAAATAAAATTGAAAATAGAGAAAAACTTTGTGTCTTTGTCTTTTTTGCCACAGTTTACGCAGATAAACACAGGTTGAGAATA
>JAKQJG010000279.1 GCA_029561305.1 Bacteroidota bacterium
AACGTCAGACTGTGAAAAAACTTCACCATCTGTTTATAAAAATAAATATAAAAAAGAAGATGAACAAATATTTTTGCATTGAAAATCAGTATATGCAAATAGTTTCATCACATCAACGTCATCAGGTAGAATTCGGCTGTTTGGAAGACAAGATAGAACAGGATAATCCGGTTCGTTTTATTGAAGCTTTCGTGGAGCATATCGAATTGGAGAAATTGGGTTTCCAAGCACGTGCTACCAAACAAGAAGGTCGCCCTGGATTTGACGCTAAACTCTTTCTAAAAATTTATTTTTATGGCTACCTCAATGGCATTCGCTCCAGTCGCCGATTGGCAAAAGAATGCGTCAGAAACATAGAACTGCAATGGCTGTGCGTGCAACTACAACCCAACTATCACAGCATCTGCGACTTCCGAAAAGACAATCCTAAAGCACTGAGCAACACGTTTAAATTATTCGTTTCGTTTTTAAAAAATGAACAATTAGTCAGCGGTGAAACCATTGCGATAGACGGTACCAAAGTACGTGCGTACAACAGCAAGAAACAAAACTATAGTGCCAAGAAACTGGAACGTCATTTAGTATATATCGAAACAAAAACCAACGAATACTTAACTGCTTTAGCAGAAAATGATGAACAGGAAGATGCCATCAAAGTGAGTGATGTTGCACAAAAAATAGAGCGATTAAAAACCAATAAAATCTACTACGAACAGTTGCAGGAAAAGTTAGCCGAAAGTGGCGACACGCAAATCAGTGTAACAGATGCCGATGCACGTGCACTGTTGGTGCAGGGACAAGTGGTAGAAGTGGCTTACAACGTACAAGCAGCGGTGGATGCCAAACATAATTTAGTAGTAGCCACACACACCATCAACAAGAATGACCGCAATGCTTTGAGTGCCATTGCCAAAGAAGCCAAAGCAAATTTAGAAGTAGAAACCTACACCGCATTAGTAGATAAAGGCTACCACAACGGCAGACAAATAGATCAATGTCAACAAGCAAATATTACAACCATAGTAGCAGCACCAACACTCGTAAACAGCAATGAATACGGCACTACAGCAGCCTATATGGTTACACAATTTACCTATAATGAATCAACAGATACTTATACTTGTCCGCAAGGCGAAACACTCACAACAAAAGGAACTTGGCACAAGAAAACAAGAGAACGAGACAGTTATCGATTTAAAAAATACAGAACACCAAAATGCAAAACATGTGCGGTAAAACACCTTTGTACCGGACGACAAAATGGTGGCAGAGAACTAGATAGAAGTGAGTTCGCAACAGCCGTAGAAATCAACAACACGAACTATAAAAACAATGCG
>JAKQJG010000281.1 GCA_029561305.1 Bacteroidota bacterium
TTGCTGTTAGCAGCGAAGTTCAAAACAACTGTATTGTTATTAACTGATGCTGATAAAGAAGCTTTAGCAGCAGGTGTAGTATTGTTAGCAAATGAAGAAGCGATGGTGAAGAGGGCGATGAAGATGGTAGTGAAGTTTTTCATTTTCGTAGGTTTTTAGATTATCGGTTATACGATATTCATTTCCTACATTGTGCCGAAATATAACTACCTGTATTTCAGCTACTTAAAAATCACATACTCGTCTTTTTATCCATATAGTGGAAAGGTTTTTTAAAATTTGGAATAAAAAAACAGCCCATGAAGGCTGTCGTAAACATTATAAATAAATTGAAACCATTTGCTATGCATCTTTTCCGATCAGGTCCCAGAGGTTTCCATACAGGTCTTTGAACACAGCCACTGTTCCATATTCCTCTTTTGTTGGCTGCCGTACAAATTCAATTCCTTTAGCTGTATAGTCATTATAATCGCTCCAAAAATCATCGGTATATAAAAACAGAAATACTCTGCCGCCGGTTTGGTTCCCTACCCTGCTTGCCTGTTCTTCATTAGCTGCTTTGGCCAGCAATAATTGGCAGCCATCAGAGTTTTTTGGCGCCACCAGTACCCATCTTTTTGTTTCGCTCAATATAGTGTCTTCAATAAGCTTAAAGCCCAATTGGGTTGTGTAAAATGTGATGGCTTCATCGTAGTCTTTTACAACTATTGCTATGTGCGCTAAGGATTGTTTCATTGTGATTGGTGTGTTGTGAATTGTGAATAGTGAATGGTGAATGGTGAATTGCCTGGCGATCACAAAGATTATAAAAAATAACTGGTACCTGAATTATCGAAATAGCTGTATTTGACTTTTTGCCTATTGCCCATTGCCAACCATCTTCCTTATTATCTTCCCCAGCATCATCAAGCCATAATCCGCATCATCGCTCCAGGGTTTGCTAAAACTAAGACGAATGTAATTGCTGTAATCAATACTGGCGCTAAAAATTTTTCCCGGCACGATGGAAATTTTATGCTTCATGGCTTCTGTCCTCAATTTAAAAGAATCCAATTGGGGATTCAGTTCTATCCAGAAAGCGAAACCACCAGCTGGTCTTGAAATTTTTGTATCGGGCGGAAAGTATTGTATCAGGGCCTGCATGTAGCGAAGATTTTGTGTATGCAAAGCTTTTCGCAGATTTTTTAAATGATATTCATAGCGTCCGTTTTTTAAATAATGGGCCATAGCTGCCTGGGTCAGCGAAGGGCTGCTGATATTCTGAATTCTTTTTAGTTGTTTCACTTCATCTATAAATTTTCCGGGTATGGCCCAGCCAATGCGATAGCCTGGTGCCAGGGATTTTGACAAGGAGGAACAGTACATAACCAAATTCTTTGTATCATAATATTTACAGGAACGGGGCCTGCTTTTTCCAAAGAACAGCTCTCCATAAATATCATCTTCTATCAGGGGAATGTTATTGCCGGTAACAAGCTCCACCAATTTCTTTTTATTGTCATCCGTCATACAGGTGCCCAATGGATTATTAAAATTGGGTACGGCCACAACTGCTTTAATGGGATATTTTTTAATCGCTTTCTGCAATGCCTTCAGGTCAATACCGTTGCTTGGGTCGGATGGAATTTCCACAACCTTTAAACCCAAACTTTCAATTGACTGGTAAGTGCCAAAATAAGTTGGACATTCAACCGCCACCGTGTCACCATGTTTTGTTACTGCCTTTATACAAAGCATAATGGCTTCCAGGCATCCGCCGGTAACCACTACTTCATTGGGTTTAATTTTACCACCCCAGTTTAAAGAGAGCTTGGCTATTTGTTGCCGCAGTTCAGCGTTACCTTGTGTATTTTCATAACCTATACAATGATTTTTTGAATTGCGCAATGCATGTACTACCGATTTATTGATCTTGGCTGCGGGTACCAGCGAGGGATCGGGCACGGCGAGTGCAAAATTGATCACGTCGTCAGACACTATATCGCTATAAATAGATGCGATCATTTCTTTTACACTCACTTCATGCGACAACGCAGTGGGTTCGATGCAATCAGGTAACTCACGGAAACGGTTATGGTTAAAACGGACATAGTAACCGCTCTTGGGCCTTGACTCTACCAGTCCCCGTCCTTCTAAATGATAGTAAGCCTGGAAGGCAGTACCCATGCTGATGCCATATTCTTCACTTAACATGCGCACAGAGGGCAGCTTGTCGCCAATACGCAATACATCTTCGGCGATCATTTTTTCCAGACCATCTGCCACCTGCAAATATTTATGGTCATCGGTGGTGAAGCTGTTTTTTTTCATGCTGTTTAATTTATCGATCTGGGTGAGCCGCCCGCTAGCCAACGGGGCGACCCACCCATGATCTTATTAATCATCCAATCATACTAATCCCCATTAAAATAATCCTTACCAATCCAAAAATCGATCATCCAATCATAATAATCCCTATCAAAAAATCATCTTAGTTAAAACTTTCTTTCCTATCTCTCATTACATACGTAACTGACCAGCTCAAATCATATCAATCATCCAATCTTAATAATCCCTATCAAAAACCCCTATGCAATCTGATCTAGTCAAAAATACAAAATCTGAATCTGTTACAAAACAAAAATTAAAAGAAATTTTGCATTGTCATTATCCAAAGGGATTTAAAAGTATAGCACATGAAGAAAGATCTAAACAGGGCCTACCTGGCATTGGCCATCGTAAGCTTTTTTTGGGGCACCACGTATATCGCTGCAAAAATTGGCGCACAGCATATACCCGGTTTGTTCCTTGCAGGCCTCCGGCAATTATTGTCGGGTGCCATTTTGGTTGGCTTCTTTTTATTAAAGGGTCATACCCTACCAGGGTGGGATACACTAAAAAGAATATCGGTACAAAGTGTATTCTTATTATGTATCTCAAACGGACTCATGACATGGTCTGTTGAATACATAAGTGGCGGGCTGGCAGCCATCATCGCAGCATTGGTACCCTTATTTATAGCATTGTTTACGGTATGGTTATCCAAATGCGCAACAATCACGTGGAAGATGCTGGCAGGGTTGCTCATTGGCTTTGCCGGGGTGGTGGTTATTTTTTATAACTATTTAGGACAGCTGCAGGACAAGTCGTTTCTATTTGGTATCGCATTGGCTGCAACAGGTACTTTATCATGGGCATTTGGCACCGTGTATTCTTCCAAACAAAAACCACCGATCAGTATTTTGTTCAATGTTGGTTTGCAAATGCTGATTGCGGGAGTAATCATGTTAGTTGTATGTGGCATCACTGGCAAGTATGTAAATCTTTATACAGCAGGCACCAATTCATTACTTGCGTTATTGTACTTAATTGTATTTGGCTCTTTGATCGCTTATTCGGCATACGTATTTATGATAAGCAAATTGCCCCCGACACAGGTATCGGTATATGCCTATATCAACCCCATCATTGCGGTGATCTGCGGATGGCTGTTGCTGTCAGAGCAAATGAATGTCTACATGATACTGGGAACTGTTATTACATTGTCCGGAGTATACCTCGTGAATATGGAAGCAAAATAAATTAAGCGATGAATACGATCAGCATACTTGATTATAAAAAAGAACACCAGCCTTATTTTGAAAAATTTAACCGGGCCTGGATCGAAGAATGGTTTACCATGGAACCACTGGATGAATGGGTGCTGACCAATCCTGAGGAAGCCATATTAAAAGACGGGGGCAAAATTCTGATGGCTTCCTTTAATGGAGAAATCGCCGGCACTGTTGCTTTGAGAAAATTAAGCGAGGGTGTGTATGAATTTACCAAGATGGCTGTGGATGGCAATTACCGTCGAAATGGAATTGCGGAAGCGTTAACCTACGCCAGTTTTGAAAAGGCAAAAGAACTGGGAGCAACAAAAGTTGTTTTGTATTCGAACACCAAAAATGCAGCTGCCATAAAGTTGTATGAAAAAATCGGGTTCGATCATTTACCAGTGGAGAACGATGTATATGCAAGGGCTAATGTAAAGATGGAAATCGATTTGACCCGGTCAGCACCTTTCTATCCGGTCGGTACCGCAGGTCAGACCGGTGAAAAAAAACAACAGTGATAAACAAAAAATTAAACTATACAACATGGAACTGACAGCAACTATCCCCGTTCGGAAAAATCCATACCCGAAATTAAATGAAGTGGATTTTAAAAATTTAGAATTTGGCAAATATGTAAGTGATCACATGCTGGTATGTGATTATGCCGATGGTACCTGGAAAACTGCCCAGGTAGTACCTTATGCTAATTTATCAATGAGCCCAACAACTTTGGCACTGCATTATGGGCAAACCGTTTTTGAAGGAATGAAAGCATTTGTAATGAAGGACGGCCGTATCAATATTTTCAGGATGGAAAAACATTACGACCGTTTTGTAAGATCACTTGACAGGATGTGCATGGCCGTGCCTCCAAAAGAAATTTTTATAGAAGGACTAATGAAATTGATTGAAGTAGACAAAGCATGGGTTCCCAATAAAAGCGGCGAAGCGCTCTACATTCGCCCGTTCATATATGCAAGTGAAGCTAAGTTCGGCGTTAAGATCTCAGATGAATACCGCTTTATTATTTTCACCGGGCCTGTACCTGCGCTGTATGCCCATCCCATAAAAGTAAAAGTAGAAACTGATTATGTAAGGGCTGCCAAGGGCGGCACCGGCTTTGCGAAATGTGGTGGTAATTATGGTGGCGCTTACTACCCTACCAGGCTGGCTAAAGAACAGGGATATGACCAACTGTTATGGACAGACGCTAAAGAAAATAAATATATTGAAGAAAGCGGCATGATGAATGCCATGTTTGTGATTGACGGCAAACTGGTGACGCCACCTTTATCTGATTCTATCCTTGATGGTGTAACAAGAGATTCTTTGCTCACCCTTGCAAAAGACCTGGGCTTTGCTGTTGAAGAAAGACAAGTAAGTATTGATGAACTGGAAACGGCTTTTAAAAAACAAACTATAACAGAAGCATTTGGTGCAGGTACCGCTGCGGTGGTAGCGCCAATACAAACCATCCACATCAATGGTACAGATTACATATTGCCCGTGTACGATAATAAGAGTTTGCACAACAAATTAAAAGACGAACTGGAATTAATTAGAACAGGTGTGTCGCCCGATATACATGAATGGAATTGTATTGTGGGATAGCATGCTCACTGTTGCTTAGTAAGTATGGAGGCTGATCATGAGGTCAGCCTCTTTTGATCAATTATGCCTTTGTATAAACTTTACTTCCTGCGGTTGTAGTAATTTTTTGAATACTTATCTCTCCGAACGCAGATCATAAAAGATCTTTACCAAATTATCTTCACCGATAAAGGTAGCCAGGTTAAAAGCTTTCCGTCTCTTACCGTCAATAATTTCAAGTATGGATGTATTAGGAGGAATGGAACCCAGGTTATCTCCAATAAAAGTAATGGTATTAGGGCCAGGGTCCAGTGTGATGGTTATAGTTTGTGGTCGTAGTTTAACTGGTAATCCCCTGGCAATCCATTTGCCATTTACATTGATTGAAATGCTGTCTCCATCTTCCACTGCATCATCCCAAACAGCAAGCGTTAGCTGGCGTGCGGTAGAAGTAAGCGTACCCAGCAGTCTTTCGTTTTCCTTTAATGGCCTGTCATTAACCGGGGTGTAACTGTCAAAGAAAGTTTCTTTGTCTTTTTCTCTTGCAAAATATAATTTCATGGCAATAAAACCTGCTGCACTGTCGGCCCGGTTGGAAAAGTCCAGTGTAATTTTTTTCTTTCCGCATTCCAGGTTTAACCTGCCTTTGTTGGGACTATTGCCTGCAAAATTATCAGCAAATAATACCAATATATTTAACCCGGTATCAAGTAATACTTCCTGCTCATAACCCTTTTTATTGAGCTCCAGCATGTCGATCAGCCGGGTACCATTCAACGAAACGGAAGCAATATCACCTCGTTTCGCCCCAGATAGATTTACCTTTCCATCACGGGTGGGAATATAAATGGTATCTGTTAGTCCGAAATAAGCCGGGGATATAGCTGGAGTTAAGATCCTGTTGGCATAATCACTGTTCCATCCAAGTCCATTTTGCCTGTACAACTTGATTTCAGATTCCTCCAGCAGCCATTTTAATTTTTGATAGGTTGCTGCCAAAGCAGGATTCCGTTTTACTGTATCCGGCACGGCAGTATTACCGTTACTATTTTGAATTCTATTCAGGTTAAGCGTAGGTTGCCCTTTAAGATCACGGCTCAGGTCAAAAAGACCATTCAGGAAAAAAAGTGATTTTGATAAACCGAATGGTTTTTCATTTCGTGCAAATTTATTTTTACTGATGGCCAGTTCCCTGCTGCTCTTTTTTACCAGCAGCAATTCATAACCGGCAGAAAAACTATCACATAGTATTTGTAAATGAGCGGGATACAATATGCCTTTTTCAGCGCTGCCCACTTGAAGTGTCATTTGTACTTTTCCGGCTTCCAGCCCGGCAGACAGCTGCCATGAACCCACGAATGGATCATTCTGTGAAAATGCCACAAACGAATTCAACAACAGTATATAAATAAAAAGGAGTAATATTTTATTGCCCATCATTCTTGTTGTGCCGGTTTCAATGCTGCGGTGTAAGATAAATTATAAATTTTAAACAGCAGCTAGACGGGCTGGCGGGGCAAAGGTTGCAGAGGAATATTTAAATTAATTGTAAATAAAGTTCCTGGTTCAGTGAAGCCAAAGAAGCAGGACCGGATGCCTGGTTTTAGAATTTAAAACTCACTACCGCCCTTATATTAAAAGAGGTGCCGGGTGTAAAATGATTTTCTTCCACCGGATCAGCTTCATTCCGTAAACGGCTTTCTGTGGCAAATTGGGTTTCCTTCCATTTTACATTAAAAGCATTATTGACAACGATACCAGCACCAAAATTTTTCCATTGATAGTTCATGTTGATGTCAGTAATACAATAACCCTTCGCCACAATGCTGTTGTTTTCATTTGCAGGCCGGTCACCCAATAAGCGTGTGCTGATGCTTCCGTTAAAGCCAATATTATTCTTTACAGTCAACGTTGCCAGGAAAGTGATTTTTGGCGCAAGCGGGATAAGGTTTTCACCTTTTGGATCTTCTGTAGAACGGGCATGTGTGTACGTAAAGTCACTTTGGAAAAACACGGACCTGGCTATTTGATACCTTACCCCGATATCAATACCCTTTCGCTCTGTTTTACCGCCTGGTTCCACTATACCTGCATCACCCACATATACAAATTCCTGTTGTAAGAACAAGTACCACAAGGCAGCATTGATCACCAGCCTATGAGCAGGTTTAAATATCAAGCCTGCATCAGCTCCGTAAGCAGCAGGTAAGATCTGTTGCCCTTTTTGTGCCACCACTACCCTGGTATCATTGCTGTGAAAACCTTTGCCAAGCTTTACAAAAAATTGTGTATTCCTGTTGTATTGATACATCAGGTTTAGTTTAGGGCTCACAATGGATTTGCTGTTTGACCGGGTTTTATAAGCAGTCGCCAATTTGTCCACATAGTCAAACTTGAAATGATCAAATCTTACAGATGGATTGATCAACAGTTTTCCTTTTCTTATTTCCACACCGGCATAACTGTACATATTGGTTTCATCTATATCGCCCAATTGAATTTGTTGCAGCGTCGTTTTACGGTTAACCGTACGGGATAGTTCAATATTGTTTACATCGTCGTATCGCAGTCCGGCACCTGCCTGCAACCTTACGGCCGTTTTACCAGCATACAGTTCTTTCGTCAGTTCAGTCTGGAATCCTGCAATGTTCCTGTCTTCTTTCTGTTTTATCTGGTCGCCATTAACAGGATCTTCCAGGAAAAAAGTAAAGTTGGAATAGAGTTCAAAATTATAATGACTGAAGAAAGCAGTGTTCCTGATAAAGGTGTTTTTATTTACTTGCTTTGAATACTGCAGTATAGCATTGCTTCTTTGCGTGTTTCCACCTTCTGTATCATCAATTGCACCAAACCAGTCTATCAAACCTGCATCCACTGCTCGCTGGGGTATTTGCCCGCTGGCATCCCACTTGCTTTTAAAATGCGACAACAACAGCGACAGTTTGCCATTATTGGGCATTGTTGATGTGAATTTGCCCATTAAATTAACCCGGTTAAAATTTTGAGGCGAAGTAAAGTATCCCTGTGTCATCAGGTATTCGCCGGCAAACCATGCGTTCTGTTTTTCAGTTTCAACCAGGTTAAATTGCCCCAAAGTGCGGAAGGTGCCGAACTGACCGCCTTCCAGTGTAACAGCACTATTCTCAAAACGGTCTTTTGTTTTAAAGGCAACATACCCCGCAGTGGCAAAATCTCCCTGGCCAGACACATAGGGCCCTTTATCAAAATCAATTTTTTCTACTGTTTCAGGAATAAGAAAATGCAGATCAGCATATCCCTGGCCGTGAGCATGTGATACCATG
The DNA here is from genome assembly GCA_029561305.1 of Bacteroidota bacterium. GTDB lineage: Bacteria > Bacteroidota > Bacteroidia > Chitinophagales > Chitinophagaceae > Ferruginibacter. Next base: position 8,468 of record JAKQJG010000281.1, read on the forward strand.
TTCACGGGCATGCCATCCACACTAATGCTGATATCCGTTCCATGATCAATATCAAATCCACGAAGAAAGATCTGTTCTGCTTTACCACCACCTGCATGCTGCCCGATGAACAGTCCGGGTACTTTTTTCAATAGCTCCTGTGACGAGGTAACGGGATTTGTTGTAAGGTCAATATCAGCAATCACATTCAGGTGCTTTACCCTGTTGCTGATGGAAATGTTATTCAACTCCAGCGGCATTGCTTTCAGCGATACATTTAACTGACCTTTGCCAACAATTTTTCTTAGAGAGGCATGGGAAACATGAGTTACTTCGATGCTGTCTCCTTCCGCTGCCAGTATTTCAAAATAACCAATATCATTACTGTGGCTGTGAATGCCCGTGCTAAGATTTATTATGGTGGCTTCCTGCAAAGCGGTTTTATCTTCATCAGTTACAAATCCCTTCTGTATCTGCGAAATAGAGTTACCTGCACAAAGAATAAAAAGCACTGTTACATAAAAAGGCAGGTGCTTACGTAGAGGTGTTTTCATATCAACATGTTTTGATAAATGATGATTATATTCCTTGTTGTGATTTGCTGATGAATATGATCAGCTTTTAAAATTTACATGGAAAATACTCTTTCAATCGTCCAATAGAAAGCGATCAGTGTTATGAGAGCAGACAAACCGTAAACAACTTTTTGTTTGTACCAGTTCCTGTTTTTTAAACGATTGATGATCAGTGTGAACATCGCAGCTATCACGGCTACCTGCCCAATTTCTACCCCTGCATTAAAAGCAATGATGGAAGTAAAAAATTTATCCGGTGGTAAGCCTGTTTCATTTAATGAACTTGCAAATCCCAATCCATGAACCAGGCCAAATAGAAACACTATGGCGATCCTCCAGCGGCTTAGCTTTTTTGCCAGCATATTTTCAACTGCAATAAACATGATTGATAGTGCGATAACAGGTTCAACGACAGCAGGTGGGGCCACTATAACATTTTTCATACTTAAGGCAAGCGTAACAGAGTGTGCCACCGTAAAAGCCGTTGCCTGCCAGATGATAGACTTTATATGGGTACTTAACAAACAAAGCCCTGCTATAAATAAAATATGATCTGCACCGCTGGGTATGATATGCTCAAAACCCAATTTAAAATAATACCCGATCACATCTGTAGTCGGCGCATTTTGCAGCGCATAATTGATAGTATGAGCATGCAGGGTCAATGCTGAGAGAAGCCCGCCAATCAACAATATGAATACAGCCGGTTTTTTCATGACAATTGTTTGAGGGCTTTGCTGGATGCTTCTTTCAAAAAAGGAAAAATATTAGCATTGTTTTGCAGACCTGCCTGCAATAGTTTTTTAGCTGCAGTCTTATCACCCTGTTGTAAGTAAATCAAGCCAGCCCTGCATAGCAGCCTCGGATGATTGCTTTGCGTTCTCAAAGCAGTAGTGACGTACTGAAAAGCTTTTGAGTTGTCTCCTTTGTTATAGTATGCCCAGGCCAGGGTTTCATTTACATCAATATTTGCCGGCCTTCGGTTGTATTCTGCCAGCGCATGCGCAACAGCTTTATCGTAGTCACCATTCTTTATATAAGCTTCCGCCATTTCTTTATCGGAGTAATGACCAATGGATTCATCTGTTACTGCCGCAGCAGCTTTTTCTTCCATTTCATCCAATGTTTTATTGGATATTTCTTTAGCCTTGTCAGCCTGCCCCATCATCCTGTACATATCAGCTATATCTTCTTTAAATGCAAGGTCGCTTACTGCGCTGTCTGCCTGCAAATAAAATAAAAGCGCTTTGTCATATTCTTTATTAGCAGTAGCAATACGGGCCAGTCCCGCTAACGGGTAAGGATACCCCGGACGGTTATTCGCTGCCAATGTGTACTGCATGGAGGCA
>JAKQJG010000284.1 GCA_029561305.1 Bacteroidota bacterium
GGTGCATCTGTTGCTGATGTGAGGATCCTTTTTTTAACAGCCGGTAAACTGCCGATAATAAATTCCATCTCTTCTTTAAAACCCAGTTCCAGGGATTTATCAAATTCATCCAGCACCAATGTTTCAATAGCCTCAACAGAAAAATTATTGCGGCGGATATGATCGGCAATACGGCCGGCAGTACCAATAATAACAGCAGGCTGCTGCACGAGGTTATTCTCTTCTATCTCTCTTTTATGCCCTCCATAGCAACAAACAACTTTGTAACCCGTGCCCATTTTTCGAAACACTTCATCAATCTGAATGGCCAGTTCTCTGGATGGTGCTAAGATCAATGCTTGTACTGTTTTTACAGCAGGGTCAAGCCGTTGAATAATGGGCAATAAAAAAGCGATGGTTTTACCAGAACCGGTAGTGGATAGCAGCAGCACATTGTCGTGTTCATCATTGGCTTGTATACTTGCCAGCTGCATTTCGTTGAGGGCTTCAATCTTAAGATTGGCCAGAATTTTATTGGTGGGAATATTTACCTGTTGCATTTGGGTAAAATTAGCAGTAAATTAGTGAGAGTTCTTTTTTATTAACGATAAAATCTTGCTATATGACCATCCTGCAACGCTTTGAGCATTGGGGTGATACGCATCATCCCAAATGGCTCGACATCATCCGCATTCTTTTAGGTGTGTTCCTGTTTTACAAAGGCATTGATTTTTTGCAAAACCTGCCGAGTGTAAAAGGGGAACTGCACAACAAAACTTCCTTCAACGAATACACGATTCTTCTACTCGGACATTATGTGGTATTTGCCCACATTATCGGTGGCATATTGCTTACCACTGGCCTGTTCACCCGGTTTGCCTGTCTTATCCAGATCCCGGTGTTACTGGGTGCAATTATTTTTGTGAACTCCGGCAACAGCGCCATCAAGCCGTACTCAGAATTATTTCTGTCTGTCATTGTGCTGTTATTGTTGGTTTATTTTATGGTTATTGGAAATGGGCCCTGGGCTGTTAAGTTCAAAGAGAACGAAAAGCGGCATGTATAAAAGGCTGTTGTAAATTAATGACATGTTAAAACAAACAGTTTGATTGACGGGCGGCGCTAATGATGTATGAAGGCCTTCGTACATTTGTCCCGGTTAATTTATGGTTTTTTTATAATCTCATGCACCGGCTGGTTTTTACCAGCTGGTTTTGTTTTGAACGGGTGCTGGTCAGTTGTACTGCAGACGTACCTTCGTGCAAATTTAATGCGATGGGAAAATTTCATGAGAGCATCAAACCGGCTCATGCAGCATTTATAAAAGAGCAGCATATCTTTTTTACGGCCACAGCGCCACTCAGCAAGGATGGCAGGATCAATCTTTCACCCAAGGGGCTTGATTGTTTTCGGGTGCTGGGTGATAATAAATTGGCGTATATGGATCTTATCAGCAGCGGAAATGAAACCTCAGCACATACATTGGAGAATGGCCGTATCACCATCATGTTTTGTTCTTTTGGCGAAACACCTAATATCCTGCGCTTATACGGAAAGGGACATGCCGTATTACCAGGAACCACCGAATGGGATGAACTGGCTCCTCACTTTACCGTGTATCCGAGTACAAGACAGTTGATCGTTGCCGATATCGACCTGGTGCAAACCTCCTGTGGCTTTGGAGTGCCGATGTATGAATTTTCTGGTGACCGGGATATACATTTTGAATGGGCTGAAAAGAAGGGTGCGGATGGATTGTATGAATATGTGCAGGAAAAAAATTTAATAAGCCTGGATGGATTACCAACAGATATCGCTTTAAAAACAGCTTCCAATTAACATGAGTGATCTATTGCTGAAAAACTGGGAAAAGAAATCCGGTGAAAGACAAAAGCTGTACAAGAACTACTTGAATAGAGCCAATAAGAACGTGGTCCTGAAAGCATTGCCTGACCTTCATGAAGAGGCTTTCAGCAAAATAGATTGTCTTCAATGTGGTAATTGCTGTAAAGGTTATTCACCCCGTTTTAAAGCACCCGATATCAAACGCATCGCCAAACATTTAAAAATGAAAGACGGTGACCTGATCAATCAATATTTAAGAGTGGATGAAGAAGGCGACTATGTGATGCAAAACCAACCCTGTTCTTTTTTAGGTGCTGATAATTATTGCAGCATTTATGAAGTCCGTCCATCTGATTGTGAACGGTTTCCTTATACTGATGAAGACGTGATCTTAAAAAGACCCAATATCACGTTGAAGAATTCCAGTTTTTGTCCGGCTGTATATTATGTGCTGGAGAAGTTGATGGAGGCGAAGAAATAGGGGGCGATTCCTGATAAAAATTACGAGGGGCTTTTTTAAGCAGAGGCTTGCTTTCAATACCTCTGATAATTTGTGTGCAGACTTTTAACGTGCTCGATCTGGTATACTATCGATTTGGGTTCTAATTACAGATCCTGTTTTTCTACAAACCTTTTGCCCATTTTTCCCTTCCTATTATATCCGAAGTAATTTGGAAATTTAAGATCAGAGTATCACTGCACACTGAAAAATGAACATAGGCATAGTAAGTTCCTGAAGTATAATCTTTAAAAACGAGCACATTTGATGAGTCCTCCGGGTAAAGTGTTATGGCGCTTTCTTGAAAAATATCATACCCGTATTTTTTTATGGAAAGGTTGTTCTTGAAAAATTCAAGGTGATGGTCATTTGCGAAAACTAACTGCCTGTTATATCCCTCCGTGGCAGGTGTTTTCAAAATATAATTTCCTGCCCTGGCATCGTAATATAATTCAGAGACCCAGTTCCACCGTCCTTTAAACAATTGCAATGAAATGCTTTTATCAGTTGTAGGAGTATTGCAGGAAATGATGCTGATATTATTTTCCTTTTTGCAAGAAAATAAAAAAAAACTGATAATGAATAATCGAAAATACGCCACGATTTTTTTGATAAAAGATTGCCTTTAACTTATAAACTTACGCAACTTTTATTGAGAAAGTACCCAGGCGCTGTGCCTTGTAGTGTATCAGTTTGAAACCAACAGCTATCAGATTGCGAAGTAACTCTGCGACCTCTGCGTGCCAATTGTCCCACGCAGACTTGCCTACCGGCAGGGAGGGATGAGGAGAACGCAGGAGAAAGACAACTTCGTCGTCATATCTTCAAAATGAGACACTACCCGCTGCCTTATTACGTATCAGTAATTCAGCCAGGCACTCAATACTCCAGTTTCTTCAAACTTGGTGCCTTAAACCACGTAACCACCACCACCAGTATCGTCATACAGCCACCAAAAACCACAGAGGGAACATTGCCCATTAGTTTAGCTGCCACGCCACTCTCAAATTGTCCTATTTCATTGGAGGAATTAATAAACATCGAGTTTACACTCATCACTCTGCCGCGGAGTTCATCCGGCGTTTTTAATTGCATGATATTGCCTCTTACCACCACACTCAATCCATCCAGCACACCACTCAGCATTAACGCAAAGAAAGACAGCCAGTACCATTTGGAAAGACCAAATACTATGATACAGGCACCAAAACCGGCTACAGCAAATAAGAGTTTTAATCCCTGTCTCTTTTTTAAAGGAGATAAAGTAAGCCATACCACCATCATAATGGCACCGATATCTGTTGCCGCATTCAGCAAACCATAGCCTTTTGGTCCCACATGCAGTATCACGCTGGCGTACACCGGTACTAACGCTGCCGCACCACCGAAAAGAACAGCAAACAGGTCAAGTGAAATTGCCGCCAGTACTTCTTTGGTTTTAAAAACAAATTTTAATCCCTCTGTCACTGCTTCGAGTGTTTTCTTTTCGCTGCTGATACCTGGCGGTTTTGGTTTTATCAGGTACATGAAACCCACACCTGTAAAGATCAAACTACAGATGATCATAAAAGTGCCGGTAACATGAAACCAGGCGATAAAAAAGCCCGCGATGGCATGGCCCGTAATACTGGCCACCAAATAACTGGTAGAGCTTATTTGTGATGCAGCGATCAGGTTTTCTCTCGGTACCAGTGAAGCAATCACCGCACCAAACGCAGGTCCGGAAAAAGCCCTGATTACACCGGTACAAAAAATAACAGAATACATGGCGATCACAATGGCCTTATTAGCAAAAGACAATTGAAACCAATTGGTGGAAGTGCATAACAATATCAAGGCGCAAATACCAAACAGGCTCATGGCCCGAAGCAGTAATTTTCTTTTATCGCTTTTGTCAACAATATAACCACCATACAAGGCCAGTCCTACAGCCGGGATCGCTTCGGCCAAACCGATCATGCCGATATTCAAAGGATCTTTTGTTAGCTCATACATCCACCAGGCCACCAACGTGCCCATCATCCTTAGCCCCATGATGAATGCAAAACGGCCTAACACAAAATTCCTGAACTCGGTAATGCGTAATACAAGGAAGGGGGAGTTGTTCAATGAAAACGTTGATTGTTGAAATGCAAAGGTAAAAGCTAAGCATCTTAAAACAGGTCAGCCAGAAAATCTTTACGCAAATGGTAAACAATAATTAAGGAAGCGAAATATAATGTTGCCCGTGGTCGTATTCTTTATCCAGTGCATCGGTAATGATCTTTACATGCTCCGGGTTGTGCAGGAAATCAGCGTGTGATGCATCCACAAACAAAGTTTTGATATGGTGCTGTTTGATATACTGGGTATAGGTTTCCTGTAATTGAAAAAGATAATCGTTTGGTATATTTTGTTCGTATTCCCTGTTGCGTTTCTTGATATTCTCTTTTAACCGGTTCACAGGCGTGTGCAGGTAGATCAAAATATCCGGCTGCACTATTTGTGGGTTGATGATCTCAAACAGTTTTTGATACAGCCTGAATTCATCATTCTGCAAATTCACTTTGGCAAATAACAAACATTTGGTAAAAAGGTAATCAGAGATGGTAATGCTTTGAAACATGTCTTTGGTCTGCAACAGGTCTTTTAACTGCTTGTACCTTTCAGCCATAAAGAACAGTTCTACCGGGAAGGCATACTGGTCGGGCTTTTCGTAAAATTTTGGCAGAAAAGGGTTGTCAGCAAATTCCTCCAGCACCAGCCTGGCGTTGTAGTGTTTGCTGAGGATATTGGCCAACGTGGTCTTGCCTGCGCCGATGTTCCCTTCAATGGTTACAAAATTGTACTTCATAATTTACCGGGGCGCAAAATAACGGGAAAGAACAGGGAACCAATCAAAACTTTTTCACATTCAAAGGGTCTTTGCAATTTTCAAGTAAATAGTGGACGCTTTGTTGAAAAACTGGGTGCTTTAAATTTGGTGAGAGTTCATTTAGCGGTATTAGCACAAAGCGGCGGTTTGGTATGTGAGGGTGGGGAACCTCCAGGTTTTTTTCCTTGATGATGTCTTTATTAAAAAACAAAATGTCAATATCAATGATCCTCGGGGCATTCTTTACTGTTCGCACACGGCCCATTTCTTTTTCAATAGATAAGATTGTCTGAATGGTTTGTTGGGCTGTCAGTTTGGTTTGTACCACGATTACCTGGTTTAAAAAATCAGGTTGTTGCTTATTTCCCCAGGCAGCCGTGCTGTACAATCCCGACTGGCGGGTTACCAGGCCAATTTGTTTCCGGATATGTTTTTCCGCTGCTGCCAGCAGTTTTTTGCTGTTGCCCATATTGCTTCCTAAAAGCAGGTAAGTTTTATTCATTTTTAAGAAACAATCTTTTATCAAAATCAAAAACTGAAGTGCTGATGATCTTTACTTTTTTATAATCGCTGTGTGTTGGATTAAGCAGTAAATTATTTTCTTCCGGCACAATTGCCGAAGGTACCTTTAACAGCAGGGTTTCCCTGGCTTTTAAAAGCTCATCACCCATCCACTGTGTATAGGCCAGGTCATCTTCCCACGATCGTTTGAGTTTTGTTTCTGTGATGGTGAACATTCTGACTGTGTCGGGTACTGACAGCTTTAATAAACTGTATGAAGATGGAATATTTTTCCTTCCGGTCCTCACCAGTATTTCCAGCAGCGCCAGCGAGATATTTTCTGCGGTATACAAAACAGCCATGCCCGGTGAATTCCACCTTCCGCCAAAAATTTTTGCGCCGGTACCTGAAATATCATCCTTGTATGAGCCAGTAGCAAGCCTGTATATCATCATGCCAGTATGCCGTGTTCTATTCTTCCTAATTGAATTAATACCATATTGATGCCCTGTGCTGTATTAAGTGACTCAAGTGAAAGCTGTCCTTCGAGCATGGATGGATTTGACCTTAGCCAGTTGCAGAACTTATCTACGGTACCCAACACTTCCTTTCCTCGTTTTATGAGGGTATCAATTTGCAAGGCTCTTTCTGCATTGATAGGTGCAAAACTGCCGTTACTTTTGGCATAGCGCTGCAAGGTACGTTCGCTTACATGAAGCATGGCAGCCCATTCAGACTGGGTAAAAGGAATTTTATCAGCAATTTTTTTAAATTCATTGTAGGTAAAGTCTTTTAAAGACGGGATCACTTTTATTGTTTTAAAGTACACTGGAAAGGGTTCATTTACGCCGGATGAAGCGCTTTCAGCAAGCTTTGCTGCTGCCTGTTTTGTTTTTGTTTTTTTCATTTCCCGCCATTTGTCACCAAATTTACGACAATTGTCTTTAATTTAAAAAGTATTTTCCATTTGATTTTCAAATAGATTTGCGCCACAATTAACAGGTATGCAGCAATACAGCCAGTCAAAGGCTACATGGGCTATTACGAGAGCCAGTTTAAAATCAATGTTCCGCAGCCCACAGTCTGTTTTCTTTAGTATTTTTTTTCCCATCGTATTGATCGTGATCTTTGGTGCATTGAGTGGTGGCGGTGCTTTTAGTGTGGATGTGGCATTTGATAAAAGCTCGGATACGGCCAATATCGTATACCAGTCACTCAAAAACAGTCCCCTGATCTTTGAAGAGAAGGGCAGCCAGGATTCATTGGTTCAAAAGATGAAAAAAGGACAGGTGACTGCCCTGCTGCTGGTGAAAAAAATAAGCCAGCCCGGGGAAAAAGACCGGTTCGATGTGCATGTAACCTCCTCCTCTGCAAGCCAGCAACAGCTGCCTTCCTTATTGTCTGTTATCAATGGTGAACTGGCTAAGCTGGACAAGGATATTCTGGAAAAGAGTTCTATCGCCAATGTTACCACCGAACAGGTAGAAGGAAGGGCTTACAAACTGATAGATTTTTACCTGCCCGGCATGATCGGTTTTTCATTGATCGGCTCTGCAGTTTTTGGTGTGGCTTTCTTGTTTTTTAATTTGAGAGAAACCCTGGTTTTAAAAAGATTGTATGCTTCACCGGTAAAAAGACTCAATATCATTTTTGCTGAAACATTTGCCAGGGTAATATTTCAAATTGTAACAGTGGTGATCCTGATACTGTTTGGAAAATTCTTATATGGATTTACCCTTGCCAATGGCTTTATCACTTTTTTAGAAATGATTGTGGTATGCCTGCTGGCACTCATTGTTTTTATGGGTGCAGGCTTTATCATCAGCAGTGTGGCAAAAAATCAGAATGTGATCCCGATCTATTCAAACCTCTTTATGTTCCCCCAGTATTTTTTATCCGGAACCTTTTTTCCAAAGGGGGCTTTACCAAAAAGTTTTCAATGGTTGGTAGAAATATTACCGCTTACCGCCCTTAATGATGCTTTGCGTAAGATATCCTTTGAGGGTGCAGGTTTACTGGCGGCCAGTAAGCAAATAGGCATACTGGCTATCTGGGGTGTGCTGGTATATTTGATTGCAGCAAGGGTTTTTAAATGGGAATAAAATAAAGCGGGCAGTAATAAATAGCTGGCAAGTGCCACTAAAATAAAGAACGTAAAAAATGAATGGATTAAAAGCAATATTATTTGGCGCTGCTGGTCTCTTTTTGGTATTGACACTCATGTCGCTGCTGATAACGGCTAAACCAAGGGTAGCCAGGATGGTTGTGATCAACACAGCATCAAAGGAAAAGGTGATGACACAACTAACGGACCTGGCTAGCTGGAAAAACTGGCACCCTGTTTTTGCAGCTGATTCCGTCACCGTCAATTATGGGAAAATTACTTCCGGACCAGGAGCTTCCTGCGATATCACCTACAATGGCCAAACAACACAGGTTTTTATTACAGCCGTTGATACTGCCACTGTATCAGTTGAATTAAAAGCCAGCGGCGAAAATGATATCAGCAACAAAATTGTTGTCACTTATATTCCATCCATGAACCAGGTAAAAGCTGACTGGATCGCCACAACGCACCTGCACTGGTATCCCTGGGAAAAATTCTATGCTATTTTTATTGATAAGCTTACCGGCCCCGGTTACGAAGCAGCCTTACAGGGCTTAAAAACCTATACAGAAAAATAGAACATCTTTTTTCTGCCGGATGCAACGGTTATCTTTAAACCATTGTCAGCCCCATATACCAATGGATTACAGGCAACTTGTAAAAGACTGCATTAAAGAAAAGCCGGCAGCACAGGAAGAGCTGTACAGGCATTTTGCACCCAGTATGCTGGGGGTGTGTTACCGCTATACCAAATCGGTAGAGGATGCAGAAGATGTATTACAGGAAGGTTTTGTAAAGGTTTTCCTGCACATCAAGGACTATACAGCCAGTGGTGAACTGGGTGCCTGGATCAGGAGGATCATGGTGAACACGGCGCTCAACTTCCTCAAAAAAAATAAAAAATACCGTACCGAAATGGTGTTTACTGAAGCGCCGCTGCACCCGGTAACCGACCTGAATCCACAGGTGAATTTGGATGCAAAAGAACTGGCTGAACTGATCCGTCAGTTGCCAACGGGATTTCAAACAATATTCAATTTATACGCTATAGAAGGTTATACTCATGTGGAGATAGGGCAGATGCTGGGTATTAGTGAAGGCACATCCAAATCGCAATATGCAAGATCAAGATATTTGTTAATGGAATGGTTAGAGAATCTATCATCAACATCTAAACACAAGCGCTATGCAGGAAAATGAATTTGAAAAGAAACTGCAGCAAAAACTGGAGATGTTGCAGGTGCAGCCTGCTGCAGAAGTTTGGCTGAAAGTAAAATCCCAGGTGGCGCAGAAAAAGAAAAAGAGAAGGTTCGCATTTTTCTTTTTGCTGGCTTTTATGCTGTGCGCAGGCGGGTTGGTTACGAATATGCTGCTGAACAAACCTGTTAATGATTCCTCTGCCGGCAATGCAAAAATTGCGGGTGATGAGATGGAAATACCTGCCGATAAGGATTTAAACGAGACAAAACCTGCTGCTAATAGCGAAGCTAACAAAGACGTACAAAAGGCAACTGCCTCTGAAAAGAAATCTGCTCTGGCTGCTGCAATTGAAGATGCAACAGGGAATACTATACCAGCAAACAATAAAACAATTGGTTTAGAAACTAACAATAATAAAAATAGCTCCGCTGTTCGTAAGCCAATCAAAAGAAATACAAAGGCACAATTTAAAGTTGCTGCAATAACTCCGCAGGTTGATGAGGATGAAACTGAAATAGCTCAGTCAAATTATGAGAAAAAAGCAAGCAGCCAGGCAACAACAACTGTAAAAACAGTGGAGAAAGAAGAAGGGGAAGTTGCTGTTGCCGATAGTGAGGGTATAAAAGAAATTACGGTAACAGATCTCAACGCAGAAGAAAAGACAAAGCAGGATTTGAAAAAAGAAAGTGAACCGGAAAAGGCGGCTGTAATTACTGAAGAAAACAAGAAAAAAAGTAATGACCGCAAATGGGGTATTGGCTTTTCTTTTGCGGCCGGGATTAACAAAGTGGGCAGCAGCAGCATGTCAAAAAGCTTCTCACAGGAAGACTACAACGGCGGCGTATCCGGCAATCCCAACACGCCAACAGCAGGTCTTAATAGTAGTTCCGTCTCACCAATGCAACCCGGTTACGCATTTGCAACGGGTATACAGGTGTATAGAAAGCTGGGGAATTCTCTAAAGCTAACGATGGGCTTGCAGTATAACTATAGCAGTTTGTTATCGAAAACAGGTAAACGGCTTGATACAACTGCTGCGGTTAGATTCGAGATGTATCAAACTGGCTCATCTGTTAACTATACTAACCGTTACCATTATTTAACGATACCGGTTTCATTATCTGCCAGGCTTTTCTCGATTGGCAACCGGGAAATATGGATGGATGCAGGCGCCAGCCTTTCACAACTGGTAGGCACAAACGCTTTGAGTTTTAACAGCGCACAGGAGCGTTATTTTACTGGTGTACATGATTTGAATAATACAGTATTGTCTTTGTCTGCAGCGTTGGCAATCAATTTGGCCAACAGCAACAAACCTGCTTTTTACATTGGACCGCAAGTGAATTATGCTTTGACATCAATGGCAGCTGGTGGCTTGCACCAGGGTATGCACCCGCTTTTTGTTGGAATCAGGGTTCAAAAAAATCTCTGGAAATAAGTGTTTCTTTGCAACCATCTATATAGAATATTTGTCAGCTTTTAATAAAACCAAAAATTACTGTTATGAAAAAGATGTTCCGTTTGTTATCACTGTTGTTGATTTCATCACTGGCATTTTTACTCCCTGGCTGTATAAAAGATAAAGTGACCACCACCCTTGTTGCTTATGAACCGGTGTATAAAACAAAGGCTGAAGTGTTGCAGTCTATCCGGGGCAACGCCGCTACGCCATTGAGACAAACCGGCAAGATAGCCCTGTATGGTAATTACATTTTTATCAATGAAGTAAATAAAGGTGTACACATTATTGACAACAGCAATCCTGCTGCACCGGTAAATACCGGCTTTATCAATATACCCGGTAATATAGATATAGCTATCAGGAACAACATGCTGTATGCGGATATGTATACTGATATGCTCACGATTGACATAGCCAGCATGAGCAATGTTACAGTACGAAAAATAAATTACAATATTTTTCCTGAGCGGATGTATACAGGAGATTTTGTAGCGGACACATCACGGTATATTGTTGATTGGGTAAGGCATGAGGCTACAGAAGAAAGGGAGATCAAACAGGTACGTGACAATATTGGTATTGGCGTATGGATGGAAGGAGATGCATTGTCACAGTCCGGTACTTTTAATAATTCACCTACAGCAGCCAACTCCGGAACTAAGAGTAACAGCATTGGCGGCTCTATGGCAAGATTTACACTGGTGAATAATTATCTCTATACGGTGGGCAGAAGTTATCTCAGCGCTTTTGATGTTGCCAATGCGGCGGACCCTGCATTGCAAAGTGTAACACCGCTTGGCTGGGATATTGAAACAGTGTACCCGCTGAATAATAAATTGTTTATCGGCTCCCGTACAGGAATGTTCATCTACAGTATTGAAAATCCAACCAACCCATCACCATTGGGTAGTTTTTCTCATGCGTGTTTTGATGATCCCGTGATTGCCAATGAAAACTATGCCTTTGTTACGCTTAAAGCAACCACCGGTGTATCCAATTGCTGGGGTATGTCGCCGCAACAAAGCCAGATGGATATCATCGACATCAACAACCTCAACAATCCTGTGTTGATAAAAACTTACAATATGGAAGAGCCTATGGGACTCAGTCTGGCGGGCGACAATCTTTTTGTATGCGATGGAAAGGGCGGCCTGAAAATATTTAACGCTGCAGATGTAAACAATCTCCGGTTGCTGCGTACGATCAATGATATACAGCCTTTTGATGTGATCACTTATGATAACAGGGCACTCGTTGTGGCCAAGGAAGGTTTTGTACAGTATGATTGCAGCAATATCAATAACATCAGGAAACTCAGCACGATTACAGTAGAAAAATGATACAACAGTATAGCCATAAAATTTTTTTTTCTGCGATGTTATTATTGCTGACTGTTACAGGGTTTTCCCAGGCGGGAAATAAAAAGCGGCGGGTGTTTCATTCTTTCAACAGTTTGCAGCTGTTGATGGGCAAGACAAATAATTCTTTTTCTATTCATTCTGTCAATGGCCTGCAATGGAATAAATTTTTTGCCGGTGCTGGTATTGGGTTCGATTATTACTATCATACATCCGTACCCTTATTTTTAGAATTGCGGCATGACATTACGAACGGCGAAAGAAAGCTGCAGGTATTTGCCAACGGGGGGGTGCATATTCCTTTTGGCAATACCAATAAAATTGAACCAGGCAAGACAGGTGATTTTAAACCGGGCCGTTTATTTGCAGCTGGTGTTGATTATTATATTCCATTAAAAAAAGATGCTGTTGTATTTGGACTTGCCTTTAGCCAAAAAAAAGAAACACAGATGGTGGATAACAATATCTGGAATCCACGTATCAACAGGATAGAAAACGTGCCGCTGAAAGAAGTATATGAATTTAACCGCATCTGGCTAAAGTTCGGCTGGGTGTTTTAAGGTTGTTGTATAAAATGCAGGTTGCGTTTTATGCCGGAAAATTTAGTTCGCTTTAAGGGAGAGGTTTTAAAAATGATCTTAAAACTTTCTTCCGTCATTTCTTCCCAATCAGCTGTGGTAAAATTGAGTATTGCCGGCAATGGTGAAAAGGACGCTTCGTTAGTTGGTTTACTAAAGCGGTTCCAGGGACATACGTCCTGGCACACATCACAACCAAACATCCAGTTATCAAATTTGCCTTGCATGTTCGATGGAATCAATGCATCTTTTAATTCAATGGTATAATAGCTGATACAGCGGCTGCCATCAATTACTTTGTTCGGCAGTATGGCTTCGGTAGGGCAATTGTCGATACAGCGGGTGCAGGTGCCACAATAATCTTTGTTCATCGGGCTTTCGTAGTCCAGTTCAATATCTGTTATAAGCGTGGCAATAAAAAAATAGCTGCCACTTTTGCTATTGATCAAATTCCCATTTTTTCCTATCCAGCCCAAACCACTTTTTTGTGCCCAGGTTCTTTCCAAAACGGGGGCACTGTCAACAAAACCTCTTCCGTTTATTTCGCCGATCTCTGCTCTTAATTGCTGCAACAGTGTATTCAGTTTTTCCCTGATCACTTCGTGGTAATCTTTCCCATAAGCATACCTGGCAATTTTGGGAGCGCCTTCTCGTTGTACTTGTTCCGGGTAATAGTTCAGCAATAAAGTGATCACCGACTTTGCACCAGGAACCAGTTTTGCCGGGTCTATCCGCAGGTCGAAATAATTTTCCATGTACTGCATTTTTCCATGCAGGCCTTTGTTGAGCCATTGTTCCAGCCGCCTGGCATCCTCGTCTAATTTTTCTGCTTTCGCAATACCACAGTAATCAAAGCCTGATTGAGCAGTGAGTGTTTTAATGAACGAAGTATTTTTAGATGTGGTAGACAATAATTTTAATGTTGTAGTACGCAATATAGTTGTTCCGGGGAATCTTTGTTGACGAGATCAAATTCATTTACTCCGCAGGTATTCTCACTGGCGCAGGTCTCCCGACCTGCTGCCCTTCGTCGCTTAACTGTTAATTAACTTGGTGCTATAATCTTTTGTCTTTTCTGGCGGGTCTGCCAATCGTTGCTTAGCTTTTACTGTCGCAGATCTCCCGACCCATTGCCCTTCGTCGCTTAGCTGGTATTTTTAAGAGCGTCGAAAATAACTGGCGCAATACCTACATCATTAGTCTACATATCAAGAACTTCAATGTCCCTTGATATAAATATGTCACATGTTTTTGTATCTTGAAATATTAAAACAACATACATGAGCACCAAATATCGCTTTACAGAGAAAGAAGGAATTTACTTCACTACTTCCACCGTTGTAGGATGGCTTGATATATTTACACGGGACATGTACAAAGAAATTGTTTTAGACAGCATTCGTTTTTGTCAACAAAATCAGGGACTGGCAGTACATGCATGGGTATTGATGACAAATCATTTGCACATGATTTGTTCCTTTCATGGTAAGCAGGAGCCCGCCCTTGTATTAAAAAATATGAAGAGCTTTACCGCCATTAAACTTATTGATGCTATTGTAAAAAATCCCAAAGAAAGCAGGCGAGAGTACATGCTTGGTTTATTTGAAGCGGAAGGGAAAAAGAGCAGCAGTAATTTCAGATTCAAGGTTTGGCAGCATGAAAACCATCCGGTGCTGCTGGATAAGGATATCGTATTTACTCAAAAACTAAATTACCTCCACTGGAATCCTGTAACAGCTGGGTTTGTAACAGAGCCGTGGTTTTGGAAATATAGTAGTGCAACAGACTATATGACTGAGGATAAAGGCTTGCTGAATTTAGTAATGCTGGAGTAAGTGTTTAGAGTTTAGCGACAGTTGGCAACAGGTCCGGAGACCTGCGCCAGATGGGTTTACTCCGCAGGTATTCTCACTACAAGAGTTTTCCAGTCGATGTATCTGCTCCGGACATGACCTGCAGCACCCGCCGCTTTATAACTCCATTCCAAGGCGAGATATTTGCCAGTGGCCAAGTGCAATAGCCTGCAGCACTTGTCGCCTTCAGCGATTGTCTTATTTCCTTAAATTCTTTCCTAAAAACTTTGTTAAGTTCATTTTCCCACCTCCACTAAAAACAAGCATCCCCCCTTAACTTCGCTGTTTGCATTACAAACCACCTGTCTTAAAACAGCATCTCATGAAGCTAACTAAACAAGCCGTTTCCCTTATCATTTTTCTTTTTTGTTCGGTTCATAGCATCGCCCAGTCTAAATATCCTTCCATCCTCTGGGAAATAAAAAAGCCGGGCATTGCCAAAACATCCTATCTCTTTGGTACTTATCATATCAGCAACAAGGGCGTGTTCAAACTGTCAGATTCTATTTTCTATGCACTAAAGAACGTAGATATGGTGGGTACCGAAGTAAATAATAATACCTGGCAGATGGAGGATGATGCGTATTATAAAATGCGGTACAGCTATGAAATATTAAACGGCAGCAATGGCGATGTGATGCTATCCGAGGGTACATTTCGTAAAACCAGCACCATTGCCAAATTGCCGGCTTTTATTGCGTTACAAGCAGGTTCTATCAACTACTTTTTATACAGGAATAATAAAGGCAATGAAGACTTTGAAGAAGAAGCTTTTTTAGACAGGTTCATTGCATCGGCCGGTTATAAACTGGGCAAAAAAATAGTGGGCCTGGAAAATTACATGGAAAGCGCCATCAAACTAATAGAGGCGGATAAGGAAAGCAAACTGGAAGATAAGCGATCTAACAAAAAATTACCGGATGGCCTTTCTTACGGGATGATCAATGACATGATTTTTGACGGCTATAAAAATAACAGCCTCGACATGCTGGATTCACTCAACAAGTACAACTATAACAGTGACGCCTATTTCAAAAAGTTTATCATCGACAGGAATTATCACCAGGCAGACAGTATGGAGCATTATATCCAGGCTGGCAATGCCTTGTTTGCAGCAGTGGGTTCTGCCCACCTGCCGGGCGACGAAGGTGTGATAGAGATTCTCAGGAAAAGAGGCTATAGCGTAAGACCAGTAAAACTTTCAGGTCATGCTAAAGAAACCATCGAGGCGATTAAGAAAACTATATACCCGGTAAAATTGCAGCGGTTTAATATGGACGATGGATATAGCTACACGTCACCGGGCGAATTATTTCCTTCAGTACAAAACAATATGGTAAAAGTGAACAGTTATGTAGACATGGCCAATGGCAGTTTTTACCAATTCAGCCGCCTGTATAATAACAGTTCTTTCTTTGGAATACATGATACTGCGGTGGTGCATGCCATTGACAGCCTGTTATTTGAAAATGTAAAAGGAGATATCATCGATAAAAAGCGTACTACCCACCAGGGATTTGAAGCTATGGATATTACCAGTACGGTGAAAAATAAAGACAAGGAACGGTACAGGTTCATTGTAACACCTTATGAAATACTGATGCTGAAGGCGGGAGGTAAAAATGATTATGTTCAGCAAAAGCAGGTGGATAGCTTTTTTACGGAATTTAAAATAGAGCCAGTACAAGGCTGGCATGAGTGGACATGTGGTTTTTTTGGCCGGCCACAAAATAAAGTGCGGTACAGTAAGATTGAAAACAATAGTTCTAAAGGGGTACTTCGTTTTACTTTGAATGATAAAGACCTTAAAACCCCGGATGATTACCTGAAACTGGCAGCAGAAAGTTTTATGTCGACGATGGCGTTGCAAAAGGAAGAAGCCGTAACACTGGACCTTACGGCAATAAAAAATAATGATGCCTATACCTATCAATTGAATCATATTGGAAAGCTGATGGTACGGTACAGTGTACAGCATCCTTACCTGTATATCTATTATAATGCAGCTTTTAATAATGCGGTTCCCAACCTCAACTGGGTAGCCGGTTTTAAAGAGGATAGCAAGACTAACCGTTTCGACTATACCTTTAAAGATTCGCTAAAAGCGGTGGAATTAAAACTGCCATATGCGTTGGCATTCGACAGCAGATGGCAAAGCATGACGGAAAGAAAAACCGATAAACCAGATCCCGATAAAAAATTGAACAGGGATGAAGCGCTTGAATACAGGGCAGAAAAAGTATACCTCGGAAAAGCAAACAGGGATACCTATCAACTGCAGAATCCTGAGAATAACAGTCTTGTTTGGGCTGTAACGGCCAGCATTGACAGCAGTTTTTATTATGCAGGTGCCGGGCTTTTCTGGAAACAGTTTGTTCCTCAAAATCAAAATAGCAGTACTGCCTCAACTAATACTATTAGTGTCAGCAAAGATGAGTCAGATTATGTAACGACTAACTATGGCGGCAGTTCTTATGCTAACAGCAGTAACATTTTGCGCAAAAAAACAGGGTACGTTACCCATCTTCAATATGATACTGCAGATCTTCAGTCACAAAAACTGCAATTTATTGTAGCCGATAGTTTATCTGCAAGGGCGATGCTCCATACCTACTACCTTGTAAACAATAAGCTGTATGGTTTTTCAGAAATCGTGAATTATCCCGGTGGTAAGCCATCTGCGTTTTATGAAAACCTACTCCAGGGTTTTAAACCATTTAACAACAACAAACCTTCCACTCTTTTTGAAAACAAGCTGCAGCTATTGATAAATAAATACCTTACTGCCAGTGACCTTGCCCAATCTGACCTTGCAGAAACATTGAATTATTTTCATTTTGGCTTGAATGATCTGCCTGCAATTGATACAGCATTGCAGGCTTTACAAAACAAAACGGCTTCCAATAATATTTTAAGAAGAAAACTGGTGGATGCAGTTTGTGCAATGGATGACAAAAAAACCAGTTGGCCCCAATTGTCTTCCTGGCTGAAGAAAGTGTATGAAAACAAAGACGAATTGCTCACCATCAGGTTGCAGGCGCTGGAGTGCATACTGGATAAAAGCGATGGTTCAGATGCAGGTTGGGTGCTGAATAATTTGGCGAATAATGATGAGTTCAAAAGCAGTACAGTCCGCCGGTACCTGCTGGAATATTTTAATGACCTGGAAGATAAAGCAGCAGCACGGAAAGCTGTAAAACTCGAAGATTTTGGCTCTGCTGCTGCAAGTCTAAGCATGAATAATTACAGGCGGGTTATGAACCTTTTTGACAGTGGTTTTTATTCTAAGAAAGAAGTAGCCAATGCCTTTAAAGAGATACAGAAAGCTTCGGCAGATAACAAAGTGAGCCTGGCATTAAAAGCCGAGGCTGACCAGTTTAAATATCCTGAGAATGAAAAAAAGAAGAGTGCCTCTAATAGTTATGCCGATAACAACTTCCAGTACTACACCAACATGTTCCACATGTTTTATACTGCATTGCCCGGGGAAAAATTTTTTGAAACCAGCTTCCAGAATGTATTGAATGGCGGAACAGCGAGAGATAGAATAGAACTGCTGCAGGCGTTGGTCAAGCAAAAGAAAACTCCCCTGCAACTCACAGCGCCTTTGCTGAAATCGCTGGAGAATGAAAAGACCTATTACCTGGAAATTTACAAAGCCTATTCTGTCAATAAAAAACTGGATGAACTGGGCAGCCCGTTTAATAACCACACAGATATTGCCCGGGCATACTTAAAAGGCAACTCCTACAACGCAGAACAGGTAGACACCATTTATCATTACAAAACTATCAGCAACAATTACTATCCCGCTGATTCTGTTTACTTCTTTTTGTATAAAAGAAAAACAGACCGTAATCCACAATTGGCGTACACAATTCTGCCATTGAACAGGCAGTTTTTTAATACAGACAAAAAAATAATCTACGAACTAACGGACGAACAACTCGATGGTAAAGAGAATTTTGAAACCATCAGCGCCAGGATATTGCGGAAGAATTATGTGAACAGCCTGCTCACAGGTTCCAGGTCAAAAATGTTTTATTTACGAGACCGGAGCGAAAAAAGTATTAGTACTGAAGAGTAGTGCATTTGATTGAATAAAGAAAGATATCAGTAGCGCCGTTTGGCGGGCACAGATTTACAGACCCAGTAATATCTTAAACAAAATAAACATTACAGTAAATGTAATAGCAAATGTAATTGCAAAACTTCCTGCCGTTCTAACTGCACGCTGCCATTTCGGGATCGTTTTAAATAGCTGGTACAATGACCAAAATGCAATAGTGAATGCAACCAGGTCTGTTATTCTTGCCACTGTACGAAGTGTGCTGGTTTCGCTAAAAGCGTAAAAAAGCGGAAATGTAATAATCCGGATAATCAGCCGCTGCCCTGTAAGAAAGGAATGGATGATAATGTGTTCCATGAAATTGTAACCTGCACGTTTAAACAATAACCAGGTGCCCGTAGCCAGAACCGGAATCTGGAGTAAAGAAAACATTGAGTAGTGACTTGCCAGCCATTCACTGGAACTAGCTACAACTTTTCTCATCTCTTCAAATTTTTCACCCGATCCTTTGATCTGAATATTATTTGCCAATAAGTTGATGTGAAAGTAATGGGATAGAAATCCATAAATGCCAGCCAATATAAGCACCAGGGAAACTGGCTTAAAATGCTTGACCCGTTTGCCCTCTAAAAACTCCCGGATGCTGTGTCCCGGCCGGGTAAAAAGTTCCTTTGCACTAAACAGGATGCCTTTGTCAACATGCAGCAGGCCATGTTGTATGTCATGCCATAAAAAATGTGTGCTGATCCGGTGGGTATTGGCAGATTGCCCGCAATGGCTGCAAAAACTGCCTTTTACAGTTGTGCCACAGTTCTTGCAAGTACTGATCATAAGCCAGACGTTAAGGTTGAGCTTGTAAAATACGTATCTTTTTAGATCAACCCTTTTTCCTCCAGCGGTTTTTTCTGATTAAGGTGTAAGTGTAAGCGACATGCCAAAACTCACTACCAAAGAGGCTCCGGGCTTTACCGTAATACTTCTTACCTGCCTGTGTGAGTTGAGCGTAATAACAACACCGTTGTTAATAACCACGTTGCAATTTTCATCCGGCAGCTGCCCGCATTTCCAGTTAAGCGGGTTTTCCCAGGCATTATTAAATCCGCCGGTAAAATATGCCGTAAACCTGAGGTACTGTGCGGCACCGTTAGTGCCATCCACCACACAGCGGTATTGATAACCCGTCCAGGCGGTTGGTGGATTGTTCAGGATAAGCAGGGGAGCAGTAACGCCAATATGGTTTGAATCATCTACCAGGTTGATAAATCCATTGCCGGTATCTACCTGCCACTGGTACTGGCTGCCCAAAATACCCGGTTCCAGTACAATACTGTCTGTAACAGGGCAAAGGGCCAGCGGTGCTGTTTCGTCAATCACATTTTTTAGTATGGCAGTGCGGTTACTATTATTGTTATTTACATCAGTGCCACTTACGATAACATCTGTTTTACCATCTGCATCAATATCAGCCAGGCTCATGTATTGCGATGGATAGCTGCCGGCAAAGGAGCGCTGCGGTAAAAAGGAAATGCCACCCTGCGGGCCATTGTTTTCAAATACATACAGGGAGTCCCATGCGGTTAACAGGGCTATATCCGTTTTGCCATCTCCGTTCAGGTCGTTTACTGCAACATACACTGGTGTATACGGACCACTAAAATTGATCTTAGATGAAAAGGCAATACTGCCTGGTGTGGAATTGTTTTTATAAACTGACAATAAACTGGAATCAGATGAGGCATAAATGATCTCTGGCCTGTTATCCCCGTCTATATCCGCCAGTTTCATATCAAAAAAACCGTTTCCAATGGTATTATCCCTGTTTGAAGTGATACTTACTTTGGCTGCAAAACTAGCGGTACCGGGTGTGCTGGTATTCCGGTAGACCAAAAAAGGCGGAAAAAACCGGCTTAAGGAAGTCACATCCGGTTTGCCGTCTCCATCAATATCTGCTATATAGATTTTATTGTCAGCCCCTACATTTCCGGAACCGCCGGGAACTGTGCCAAATGCAAAGTTGACACGGGCTGCAAAGCTAACAGTGCCGCCTGTACCGGTATTCCTGGCTATTGAAAAGCAGGTGCCCTGTTGTTCGTAGCTGATGACAAGGTCTGTTTTACCGTCTCCATCAATATCATTGGCACCCAGTGTATAAGGGTAATTATCACCGCCAAGTATATAGTAAAACGGGTTAGCAAAACGGATGGTATCAATGGAACTGGTATTAATGTAAATGGATACGGAAGCGCTACCGGTACCCGCCAGGGCAATATCCAGTCTTCCATCAGCATTAAAATCGGCAGTGATCATTTGCACCGGTTGCGAAGTGGTTGCATACTGTGCTGCAAAACGCATCACGGCATGGCCTGCGCTGTCTCCATTTTTGTAAACAAAGATCCTGTTACCATTTACAATCCCAGCCAAATCTGCCCTTCCATCATTATTGAAATCGCCAAAGCAAGGATAACGGCAGGCTGCCAGGTTTTGTGGGTCACCATAGCTGTTGCTGCGTAGTTGCAGATTGCTGCTATAACGGGTTGTAAATGGCTGCTTACTGTGCGCAATAAATGTATCCACTTTTACTGTTACAGGTTGGTAGAATGACCCTAAGGGTACGGTCACCATAATAACAGTGTCGGTAGCACTGTTCACAATGGCTCTTGTGCCGCCAAAATAAACAAGATTGCTATCTGCCGAATTGCTAAATCGAATGCCTTTTATAATAACCTGCTCACCTGCGGCCGCACTTGCAGGAATAATTGATTGGATAACCGGGGGCTGGGCAAATGTCAGTATAGATGAAAAAATTGAAAATAAAAATACAAAGTACTGTTTGGTCATGTGATGCTGCTTTGAAGATAAGAATATCCATTGCGGATGCTAAAATATTAATTAATACATACAGTAGGTGCTGGAGAGCTAACAACTGGCCGGATTATATAAATAAACGGGACAAAAAAACCGGAGCTTAGTTCAACTGCCAGATAGCAATATTCAAAACAGTGGCAAAACTTACCCAAAGCAGGTAAGGGATCTGGAGATATGCTGCCACATCGCTTAGCTTTTTAAAATTCCCGATCATATAAAGGATCAGTATCCAGAGAATAGCAATTACGATGACGGCTATATGGATCTGTTTAAAATAGAAGAACACAAAACTCCAGGCAGCATTTACAAATAACTGCAACGAGTACATCCAAAGCGCATTACTTCTCTCTGGCGATTCAGGCTTTATCCAGATCAAATAACACCCAATGCCCATTAGAATATAGAGGATGGTCCACACGGGGCCAAATACGGCGTTGGGAGGACGGAAGGAAGGGAATTGCAATGTTTCATACCAACCCGGAATACTTTGCATGGTAAAATATCCAGACAAAGCACCCACTGCAACTGGTATGGCAATGCTCACAATAAGTTTTACAATGGTTGATCTTTTCACTGACCGCAGTTTATTCCTGGTATTATAAGGCAATTTTATGCCAATTGTAAACAAAAGACACTGGGTGGTATTTTACTAGGTCTTATACCGGAGCTTTTCTTCCAGTTCTGCAGGTAAAGCAGGCAGTTTTCTTTTGTCAATTAAAAAACTGTTGAGCTGTGCTATTTCCCTGAAAATATTATGTTTATCTGCTGCTGCTTTTAAATAATCCATACCGCTGCTGCCACCGGTGCCGCTCCTGGCGCCGATCATTCGTTTCACCATATTGATGTGCCGGTAACGCCAGTTGCCTAATTGGTTGTCTATTTCTAAAAGTGTATCTAATAACTGGAAGGGGAGTTCAAGCAAGGGATATTCCCTATAAAGGATTATAAACAAAGCACTCCGGCAAGCCGTGGCACTCAACTGCCGCTCTGCGTTTGCCGGATCATTATTAAAAACCTGGTTAAAAAATGTTTTCATACTGCTGTCATATTCAGGCAGGCTGTTCAGGAATACATGTTCATAGTCGTTCCAGAATTTGGGAGAAGTATAGTTTCCGCTTACCGGCTGGTAGTTCACCCAAAAGTTTTCATCATTGATAAAGGGCATCCGCTCCAGCCATTCATTTACATCCTGCAATAAGGAACGGGAGGCTTCTGCATTTTTTATAATGTCCAGTTCTTCTTTTTTTAAAGCAGAAGTATAAAATTCCTGGCCATAGCGGTGTTCATATTTTAAACCCAATGCTGCTTCTATCTCTTTGAACTGCCAGCTTTGAAATCCCGAAGCAGGCCGGATATAATCCCGGAAAGTAAGAAAGTCCATGGGTGACATGGTTTCCAGAATATCTATCTGGGCAACCAGTTGTTTTAAAATCGTACCCACTCTTTTTAAACGATGAACAATAGTGGAGAGTTCGGAAGAATTATCATTCACTACTTCTTTGTTCATGATCTTCAGCACGGAATCAACCTCAAACTTTACCTGCTTAAACCAAAGCTCATAGGATTGATGAATAACAATAAAGAGCATTTCTTCGTGTGCAGGCTGCATCCCTTCTTTAAAGGTTTCGGGATGCTGTGCATTGAGTATTTGATCGAGACCGAGGTAGTTTTTGTAATAGACAGACATGTTATCGCAGGCAATTTTAGAGCGGCAAGTTAGTGAAAGTTACGGGTTACGGGTTGTGGGATTAATGATGTTTGAAAAGAAGAAAAAAACTTAAAAGATATGTAAGCCGAATACTTTACCCTAAACCCCTCAACCC
>JAKQJG010000063.1 GCA_029561305.1 Bacteroidota bacterium
ACTGGCCCACAGGGTGAACAAGGAATACAAGGATTAACTGGTGCAACTGGTCCACAAGGTGAGCAAGGCTTACAAGGATTAACTGGTACTAACGGTGCCGAAGGTCCGCAAGGAATACAAGGTTTAAATGGAGAAACAGGACCACAAGGTCAGCAAGGTTTAACCGGTGCAACAGGCCCACAAGGTGAGCAAGGTATACAAGGTTTAGCTGGTACTAACGGTGCCGTGGGTCCACAGGGAATACAAGGATTAACTGGTGAGCAAGGAATACAAGGTCTAACAGGTGCAACAGGTCCACAAGGAATACAAGGCTTGACTGGTCCAATTGGTCCCATTGGTCCCACCGGTGCAACAGGCCCACAAGGTGAACAAGGAATACAGGGAATCGCAGGCACTAACGGTATCGAGGGTCCGCAAGGCGAACAAGGCATACAAGGCCTAACAGGTGCAACTGGCCCACAAGGTGAACAAGGAATACAGGGAATCGCAGGCACTAACGGTATCGAGGGACCGCAAGGCGAACAAGGAATACAAGGCCTAACAGGTGCAAATGGCCTACAAGGTGAACAAGGAATCGCTGGCACTAACGGTATCGAGGGTCCGCAAGGTGAGCAAGGAATACAAGGATTAACTGGAGAGCAAGGAATTCAAGGTCTAACAGGTGCAACTGGCCCGCAAGGCGAACAAGGAATACAAGGTTTTACCGGTGCAACCGGTCCTCAAGGCCTAAACGGCCCAATGGGTCCACAAGGACCCCAGGGTTCCTCCGCTGCTAATGTATTAAGCGGCATCGTGGCAATCGCAAACGGCGGCACAGGTTCTGACACGCAAAATTTTGTAGACCTTTCCACATCACAAACGATCAACGGAGCAAAAACTTTTACAGATAATACCACTATCACCGGAAGCATCACCGCCTTATCTCTTATGAAAGCCGGTGGCACTGCTGACCAGTTTTTAAAAGCAGACGGTACTGTTGATAACAATACCTATCTCACAACCGATAATGCTTCTTCTGCCTACCTGCCTCTTGCCGGCGGCACATTAACCGGCACACTAACAGGTACGGATGCACTATTTACAGGCGTTACACAGATCAATACAGAACTCCGTCTGGCTAATGCAGGCGGTGATATCAAATGGCAGATCACGCCGGATGGAGATGACCTTTCATTTACACAGGCCAATATGGCACCAGGCCAGTTTGTCATCCAGCCGGGTGGCAACATCATTGCAAAAGGGAACGCAAATTTTACTGGTACGCTCACAACAGGCGCTCTCACGTATCCTAATATAGATGGCACCCCAGGACAAATACTTACCACCAATGGCAATGGTATTGTTTCGTGGTCCGCTCCTGCTATTACAGAACTGGCAGACGAAATCACTGCAGCGGCTGCTCAAACCAGCTTTACTTTAACACAAGCACCTTCTGCCAACAGCAAAGTAAAAATGTTTGTAAACGGTATCAGGATCAGCAATACAGCCTATTCAGTTACTGACAATACGATCACTTACGATCCTCTTTTTAATGGTGGTTATATCATCACTGTAAATGACAGGGTACAGTTTGACTATCATTATTGACCTTATACAAAACATCAAACAAGGCTGGTTCCGGGTGATGTAGTTTTTACATCACTCAGCTATAGGAAGCCTGTTTAAAATAATTTATTCAATATTTATACCGTTCACATGCGTAATTATTATCACAGCAATAGGTGTTTCTTTTTACTTACCTGTTTGTTTGTTTTTGTATGCCTGGGAGGAAAATCTCAAACTGCTTCACTGTACTTTCAATTTGGTCCGGAGATCCGTAACCCCGCCAACCTTACTGCAGATGCGAATGGCAATTTCTATTTTATCAAATATGACAATAACTGGCAGCCCCAGGTAGCCAAACTTTCGGCACAGGGTGTGCTTACAACTGTACTATCAGGCAACTATCAACCGCAAAACTTAAAAGCTGATGCTGCTGGTAACCTGTATTTTATTGATACCCGCAACTGGCCGTCCATCATCAAAAAAATGACCACAGATGGCACTGTCACTGATATCATGAATGATCCGCAATACGCACCGCAGAATTTCGCCTTTGATAGAAACGGTAACCTGTACTTTGCTGACGGCATGAACTGGCCATCAGATATAAAAAAAGTAGACTCAGCCGGTACTGTAACTGTTCATGCTTCAGGTGAATTTTACCCGGAAAATATGATAACAGATGCTGCCGGAAACCTGTTGTTTACAGATACGTACAACTGGCCTCCCGAAATAAAAAAAGTGGCACCGGATGGCACCCTCTCTTCCTTTCTTACAGGTAACTATTTTTCTCAATACATGGCGATGAGCATAGACAGTGTCCTGTATTTTTTTGATGGAATGAACTGGCCTCCCGAGATAAGAAAACTAACTGCGGATGGGAATGTTTCTACATTGCTTTCGGATGGCATTCAGAATGCCAACAGTATTGTGGTGGATGCCAGCAGCAGTGTATATTTCATCAACAATGTGAATGGCCAGTATAATATCA
Organism: Bacteroidota bacterium; assembly: GCA_029561305.1. Classification (GTDB taxonomy): domain Bacteria; phylum Bacteroidota; class Bacteroidia; order Chitinophagales; family Chitinophagaceae; genus Ferruginibacter. Next base: position 2,534 of record JAKQJG010000063.1, read on the forward strand.
GCATCCTTAGAAGTGCGAATACACCCTGTTTGGCACCCGCTGCTCCATTCTGCAACGACACGGTTGTATGCAATGGCAGCAATATCACCCTTATTGCAGGCGGTTTTGGAGAGATCAGCTGGTACGATTCAGCAGTGAATGGTAATTTACTGGCAACGGGCAACAGATTTACACCGCCCATGATCCTAACCAATACCACATTTTACGCTCAAAGTTTTATCTGTGATTCCAGTTCACCAAGAACAGCCGTACTGGTTTCGGTAGCGGATCTGCCTGTGGCTGCTATTTCCGGCAATACTACCGGCAACGACTATGTTAGCCTCACCGCCTCCGGTGGAAACAGCTATCTCTGGAACGGCGGAGCTTCCATCCATACTGCGATGAATGTATTTACCAACAGTGGCACTTACAACGTCACCGTAATAAATGAAAGCGGTTGCACAGACAATGCCTTTGCCACGATCGTGGTGAATAAATTCGGACTGACCAAAAATGGACAACTAACCACAGACACATTGGTTAAAATGGATAAGAATGGCGGGCAGGCTACCAGCACTTATATTAATAAACATGGCAAAAATGCTTCCTCCCTCCCGGTTGACGGATTGTTGAATTACGCCATTTTCACAAATGGAGGTGGCTATGCATACAATGACAACGACTTTATCAATTTCACTTTACCAGCCAATCAAACCAGTTCCGGAATGGCAGCACCTGCTGTATTGTTAGACTGGACACAATGGAACATTTTAACCAACGCAGGTATTGCTGTACCAAATAATGGTGAACAGTTTTCTGTAGTGGTATCCGGCTATTTTATTCCAGCCGAAACAGGCCCCTACCTTTTTACCTGCGAGGGTGATGATGCAGTGGATCTTTTTATAAACAATGTACCAGTGGCCAATCATTATGGCGCCCATGGTACAGAAGCATTGGGTACACATACAGGAACCATCAGCCTGGTACAGGGAACAAAATATGCATTCAGGGCCAGGATGCAGGAAAATGGTGGTGGCGAAGGACTCAGGATTTTGTGGCGCAGACCATCTGAAAACTCCGGCTGGCAGATATACAGCACAGAGTTAACCTCTTTTTAAATGTTATGCTCAACAAATAAAATCAGGCAGTGCAGTAAGTAATACAAAACGATCGTTGCAAACGAAAAAAAAATAAACATCCAATCATGAAATTAATATCTATTTCAACATTACTGTTTCTCAGTGTGCAGTTTCTCTGCTCTTCAGCAACAGCACAACTTTACCTGAGCAATGGCGACACCCTGTTTATCAGCCCGGGAGAACAAATTTTTATTGATGCCGACCTGGAAGTAGCCGAAGGCGCCACCATCATCAATCATGCTGCTGCTGGTATCAACCTTACCGGAACAGCAGGCATACAGGGAAAAATTGATTATAGCGCCTTAGCCAATCAGTATATTCTACCGTATCATCATAAGACCTTACACATTGGCGGTAGTGGTAATAAATTATTGACTGCTGATATCAATATCAGTGATCATCTGCAGCTGGGTGGTACTGCTAAACTCATCACGGGTAATTATTTATTGGCACTCAGTGGAAACAATTCAACCATTTCTGGCACCCATGCATTTGGCATCAATGCCGATAGCTGGATCGTTACCGGCAATGGCAATTCCGGTGAGAACAATACCGGTTTGGGTGGATTAAAAATTACAGGAATTGGCAACAGCGGCCGGAGTGGAAATATTCTATTCCCGGTGGGGCCCAGCATTTTTAATTATAATCCTGTTACCATACTCAATACAGGAACCACAGATGATTACACAGTGGCCGTAAATGACCAGGTGGTTCCCGGTGCGGATATCACTAAAAGCGTTGAAGCAACATGGAATATTTCAGAAGCTGTGAATGGCGGAAGCAATATTGAACTCGGTACACAATGGACGGCAGCAGATGAAGCCGGCAATTTTATGCGTCCTGCCTGCCGGATCGTACACAGCGATGGAACAGCTATTGACTACAATGCAGCTGTTGCGGCAGCCGATGGAAATGATCCTTTCACAAGAACAGGTGCCGGCTTTACCAGCTTCTCTCCATTTGGTGTTACCAGTGATGGGATAGTGTTGCCCGTTACCTTTATACGGATCGTTGCCTACCAGCTGCAGGAAACAGTGCAGGTAGAATGGGAAACAGCAGCAGAGACAGCCATCAGTTATTATGAAGTACAAAGAAGTACAGACAATATAAGGTTTATAAAAGTGGGCAGGGTGGCTGCTGCTGCCATTACCAACTACCTCGTTCCTTATAACTTTACGGATGCCGCTCCTCAGAATGGATTAAATTATTACAGGATAAAAAGTGTGGGCACCAATGGGGTAATTAAATTCAGCTCCATTGCAAAAGTGATTTACGCAGCCAAACCCGGCAGCATTAGCGCATACCCTAACCCGGTAGTAGATAATAAAATTACCGTAGAATTTAAAAACAAAAAAGCCGGCGTTTATAATATCAGCCTGCTCAATACCAATGGAGCCTTAGTATATCAAAAGAAAATGATACACGATGGCGGAAACTATAAATATATACTGCCATTGCCTGCTACATTAGCACGGGAACTATACCAAATGAATATTGATGGTCCTGATGGAACCAGGACCCAGCTAAAAATAATGATCCATTATTGAATTAACTCCCAGGAATTACAATGACAGGCTACTATAATTAAAGCTTTCTTTAACCCTCAAAAAGATGCCGCTAAATATTGGCGGCATTTTTCAGTGCAATATTACTAAATATTTTAGTAATATTGCTTTTGAAACCAACATATTTTACATCAGGTTGAATGGCTGCATCTAAATCCGATATTATTGCTCAATTGCAAA
>JAKQJG010000301.1 GCA_029561305.1 Bacteroidota bacterium
ATATGGAAAGTATTTTAAACTGGATTCAACACAACCAACAGATCATTTACATCGTGATACTGATGATCTTTGTTGGCATAGAAGTAATAGGCAGGGTGCCGAGTGTGTTGCATACACCGCTCATGAGTGGTGCTAATGCCATACATGGTGTGGTGATCATTGGTGCCATCATTGTAATGGGCAAGGCAGAACAGGATAATTACCTGGCTTTGATATTGGGCTTTCTAGCAGTTATACTCGGCACTTTAAATGTTGTTGGTGGCTTTGTAGTAACCGACCGCATGTTAGAAATGTTTAAAAAGAAAAAACCCCAACCCCCTAAAGGGGCTTAAAGACCCCCAACATCTAAAGGGGGGCTTAAAAGCAAGTGCAAAATAATTAGGGAGCTTCTTTAAATGTTGAGAAAACAAATATTACTGAACGAAAAAAGCCCAGCAGTCCGTTAGCAAACGGATTTGGGGCAATATTTTATATGGCGATAAATATTCTTACACTCTGTTACCTCATTGCTTCAGTTACCTTTATACTGGGCTTAAAAATGCTAAGCAATCCTGCTACTGCAAGAAAAGGAAATTTAGTGGCTGCTGCAGGCATGATCATCGCCATTATCGGCACTATTTTTTTGTATGAAGAAAATGGACAACGGCTTGGAAATTACATTTGGATTTTCGCTGGCCTGCTGATTGGTTCTGTTGTTGGAACCCTGTCAGCCAAAAAAGTGAAGATGACGGCCATGCCGGAGATGGTGAGTTTGTTTAATGGAATGGGTGGTGCCTGTGCGATGTTGATTTCGATTGTGGAGTTTAATCATTTGGCATTTGCAAAAGTGCCGGGCTTTGATTCCATTGTTTATCCTCCAGAAGCGATTGGTCATGTCATAATAATTCTGCTGGGTTTGATTATCGGGTCTGTTTCTTTCGCAGGTAGTATTATTGCATGGGGCAAATTAAATGGCAGGGTTAAAGATTTCTCTTTTAATGGACAGCATATTTTTAATATTGTGTTGCTGCTTATCATCTTAAGTTTAAGTATTTATTTGGTGGGCTGGATGCCCGAAAATGCAGCGCTGATCTTTTACATCATTTTTTCTTTGTCTTTATTATACGGCATCTTCTTCGTTCTCCCTATCGGCGGTGCTGATATGCCGGTAGTAATTTCTCTTTTGAATTCTTTCACTGGTGTAGCCGCAGCCTGCGATGGATTTTTATATGACAACAAAGCCATGCTCACCGGTGGTATTTTGGTAGGTGCAGCAGGCACTTTGCTTACCATCCTGATGTGCAAAGCAATGAACCGTTCGCTGCTAAATGTATTGATTGGTTCTTTTGGTGGTGGCAACAGCGCAGCTAAAACAGGGGCGGGGGGCAAAGAGCAAGGTAGTTACAAAGAGATCAGTCTCAGCGACGCTGCCATGGTAATGAGCTATGCCAACAAAGTAATGATCGTTCCGGGATATGGGTTGGCGGTAGCACAGGCACAGCATATCTGTCATGAACTGGAAAAAATACTGGAAGAAAAAGGTGTCACTGTTAATTATGCTATTCATCCCGTAGCAGGCCGTATGCCCGGGCACATGAATGTGTTGCTGGCTGAAGCGGATGTGAGTTATGATAAACTAATGGAGATGGAACATGCCAATGATGAATTTAAAACTACCGATGTGGTATTGGTATTGGGAGCGAATGACGTGGTAAATCCTGCCGCTAAAACAGATCCTGCGTCTCCTATTTATGGTATGCCCATACTGGAAGTGGAGCAGGCCAAAACCACCATCGTAAACAAGCGCAGTATGAAACCCGGTTATGCCGGTATTGAAAACGAGTTGTTCTTTCAACCCAAAACAAGTATGTTGTTTGGTGATGCAAAGAAAGTGCTGCAGGACCTGGTGGCGGAGATTAAAAGCGTTTAACCCCCTCCGCCCCCTAAAGGGGGAACCTTAGAGTAAAAAATTGCATGCTTCTTTTCATTTTTGGAACAGTTTATTTCACCGTACCCTGCCCGTCAATAATAAACTGCATTACATAATCCAGTTCCACATTTGCCTTTTGCATGGCATCCATAATTTCCTCACGGTTTACGTTAGCCGCAAATCCTTTTTCCTTAAATCTTTTTTTCAGACCTTTTAGTTCCATGCCTTCATAACCACCGGGGCGCATTAAACTGTAGGCATGTGTG
>JAKQJG010000369.1 GCA_029561305.1 Bacteroidota bacterium
AGGTCATCGCAGATGATGGCGTTTACAGGTGCAAACTGAGCTGCTAACGGCAACGCGTGCTTTACGAATGTACCTTTACCGGTGTTTTCAAAATAACAGGTCCTTGTTTCATCACATAGAAGCTTCAAAATCCTGCCAGGAGATTTTCCTTGAAAGATATCCTCGTACTTTGCCTGGGCGTAATCCTTATTAAGAAGAAATTGCTTTTTTATGGCCGGCACCTGGTCAGCAAACCTGCCCCTGCTGATTGAAGGGTAAGCGTATCTTTTGCCATCCTCGCTTTTAATATGATAGAACAATACCGGATCGACACTTCCATTTCCATCAAGATCGGCAGCAAACAACTGCATCGGCTCAGTGGAACTTACCTTGTAATCACAGTTTAAACCAAGATTACCTGCTACTAAATCTATGTCTCCATCATTATCCATATCAGTTGCCATTAAACTCCGCCACATTCCGTTCATTTGAGAAAGTTCTGTAGCTGCATTTGAATTGATCAAACGTCCATTGACATTTTTAAAAAATCCCAGGGGCATCCACTCTCCTGCTATGATAAGGTCTGCCTGTTTATCGTTGTCAAAATCAGTCCAGACTGCAGCGGTAACCATTCCCGGCATTTGTAATGCAGGGCATACAGAAGCAGTTACATCTTTAAAAATGCCTTTGTTGTTTTGCAGTAGAAAACTTTTGGGAGATAAGGGATATTTTCTAGAAACCCTGCCACCAATAAATAAATCAGGATAGCCGTCGCCGTTAAAATCCCCTGCAGTTACACAGCCAGCGATGGTTCGCACTGAATCAGGAATGGCATTGGGTTGCTGTTTAAAATTGCCTAGTCCATCATTGATATACAAACGGGGTTTATAATAGATGGAATTTTCTTCAAACTGCATATCGCCACAGGTAACCAGCAGGTCATTGTCTCCGTCTTTATCAGCATCAAATAACATACAATCCAGGTCTTCTTCAAACTTAATGCTGTCACTTAGATTTTTTGAAGTAAACGCCTGGCCTGCATGCTGTGTAAACAATTTTCCGGAAGCATTAAATGCGCCGCCGATAAAGAAATCAGCATTCCCGTCGTTGTTGATATCTCCTGTTGTTATGTAAGGACCGAGTTGGGAATATTTTTGAGGCAGCAACCTGATGAGCGTATAATCGTTGAATGAAACATCACTATGCCTGTACGCTAAACCAAAAGAACCGGTAATGTCAGTAAACAATAAGGAGGTTTTAGATGCAGTTCCGGTTGAAGGTACAGCAGCATTTTTCCATGAAAGTACGAGACTGGTATCTGCATTAAGATTTTTTAACAGCTGCTTTTTCCCATCGGGCCATGTGATCAGCAATGAATCCACTGTGTCAAACTTTCCTAATCCAAAGGTCAACTGCTGATCAACGGACGAAAAATAACCACGTACAGGATTTTGCTCCTGCACCTGTGCTTTCCCGCTATTATAAACAACTATTTTTGAGCCAAATCCCTGGCGGTTCAGGCTGTCGCCTTTTAACCGTAAGCTTAAAAAATGACTGGTGGGTGCCGTGTTTTTTTGATTGGTATTATTGATAAACACAAATGCCGGCTTATTGATGTTATTCACTACCATATCCAGGTCGCCATCATTATCCAGGTCGGCATAGGCGGCACCGTTAGACATTGAAGGTTCGTTGATGCCGGCCTTTTCTGAGTAATCTGAAAAAGTGAGGTCCTGGTTATTGATGTATAAATAATTCGGCAGGTTTACGTTATTTAACGACGACAGTTTTTCCTGTATCTTTTTTTGCATATCCGCTTTACTGCCGGATCCGTTAAAAGTATTGTTGCTGAATTCCAGGAAATCTGCGTCAATAAAATCCCTGCCGATACCATTGGTGATATGAATATCTTTCCAGCCATCGTTATTAAAATCAGCCAGCAGCACACTCCAGCTCCAGTCAGTGGCCTGGATACCACTCAGCTGGCCTATCTCGCTAAAAAAAGGAATGGAGGTATCGCCCTTTACACGGCTGCCATTATTCAACTGCAGCATGTTCCGCATAAATGAGGGCTCATAGCCCATTCTTCTTTCTGACTCATAGCGTTCATAGTTCATGAGTGAGAAGGAAGTTTTTTTCCGTTCATTCCATTCCGGAAGCATATCGAGGGTAATGATATCCGTTAGTGTATCATTATTAAGATCGGCAGCATCGGCACCCATACTGGAATAGGATTGGTGCTGAATAGCAGTTGCTATGCAGTTGGTAAAAGTGCCATCCCGGTTATTTTGCCACAGTTCATCATTGGATACAAAGTCGTTGGCAACATAAATATCCGGCCAGCCATCGCTATTAAAATCGCTCACGGTTACACCCAGGCCATAGCCATCTTCTTTTATTCCTGCCGCCAGCGATACGTCTTTGAAAACAGGATGACCTGCATGAGCACTGTCTCCGTAGTTCCGGTAAAGCCGGTCATTAGCCTGGGAAAACCCTGTTTTATCACGTGGGTAAATGGTATTGGTATTACTTGAACTCAGTAAATAATTGACCAGGTACATATCCAGGTCTCCGTCTTTATCATAATCTAAAAATGCAGCCTGCGTGGAGAATCCAGTATCTGCAAGCCCGTAGCTCTCTGCCGCTTCTTTAAAAGTGAGATCGTGCTGGTTGATGAACAGAAGATTTTTTGAGCGGTGCTTTAAATCTTTTCCAAACACGCAAACATAAATATCATCGTAGCCATCCTGGTTAATATCTACTATACTAACGCCTGTACACCAAACGTCTGTGACTGTACCGGATTTTTTCGTAATGTCATCAAATTGATTATTGCCTTTATTTAGATACAGTTTACTGCTAACCTGGTTACCGGTGAAAAATATATCTTTCAGCCCGTCATTATTAAAATCGCCCATACCAACACCACCGCCCATATAGCCAAATTCATTGATGAATGAATACGAAGAGTCATTGTCATGAATCTCATTGCTGAAATCAATTCCTGATTCCGTTGCAGACAATGCGGTAAACAAAACGTCTTTTTTTTGATTTCCGCAGGAGATCAGTATTACTGCTGCAAGCAAACAGGCAATCCATTGGGTATATCTAAAACTATATTTCATCCTCGTTACAATTATAATAAAAAAACAGGAGGCTATTGATATAGCCTCCATATGTATTACCAAAACAAAAATCCATCTATCTTAAGTTAGGGTTAGTTGCCAATTCGTTTGCAGGAATTGGTAGAAAATCAACCTGGCCAGGTTTTGGATCTGTAACGATGGAAGGGAAATAACCCTTTTTCCTCCAGCGTAAAATATCAACGTTGATATTTTCTTCAGCCGCCAGTTCAACCCATCTTTCATGTATCACTGCAGCCAAAGCAGCGTTTTTAGTAGTAAGGGTTACTGGTGGCATGTTCACACTTGGACGGCTGCGTACTTCATTAATGTAGGATGCTGCCTGTGCAGGTGAGCCTATTTCTGCTTCACATTCAGCGAGCATCAGCAGTACATCAGCATAACGCAACACACGATGGTTTAAGCCCGCCATGTGAAAACCAGAATTCACCCATTCGTAGATATTGTATTTACGAAAGAATCTCTTTTTGGTTACACCATTTTTAATAGACGTTGTGGTGTTTATATCAGCAGCCTGCAGTACCAGTGGCGCTGCAGTAGTAGAACCTGTAAGAATGGTATCACCTTCTTCCCAGATGGTATACTTAAACCTTGGATCATTGGGTTCATACTCATCCAGCAAACGATTAGATGGTATGAAATTGCCCCAGGTTTTACCCTGGTCCTGCGCACGTGCGGTAGCTACGGGCTGGTTAGCTCCTTCTCCATTGTATCCCCAGTTGAATCCACCATCACCTTTATCAGTAAATACCACTTCAAAAATTGACTCGGCATTAAATTCATGACCTGCATACGCAAATGTTGCGTCATCATTTCTAACATCTCCATCAAAATTCCAGTTGTAGTTATCAACAAGGCTATACCTGCCATAAACATTCAACAGCGCTGCTTTAGCTGCGGCATAGTCACCGTTTTGCAACTGTACCCTTCCCATCATCGCATTTGCTGCACCTGATGTAGGCCTGCCATTATCAGCGGCACTATAAGATGCAGGAAGTTTACTTGCAGCATCCGTTAAATCAGATATGATCAGGGCATAAATTTCAGCAATAGGTGATTTTCCTTTAAAATCTGTAGGTGCTGTTACTGGTTCTGTGTAAACAGGCACTTCACCCCATTGAGATACCAATTCAAAATACGCCCATGCACGTAAAAATTCTGCTTCACCGACAATCCTGTCTCTCAATGCGGTATTATCATTTACACCAGGAGCACTTTTAAGTACCTGGTTGCAACGATTGATCATCCTGTAACAACCCGTCCAAATATCCGTCATCACTGAGTTACCAGCAGCCGGAGTAGCCTGGTTAAGCAACTCTGCCCTTGGGGCTTCCAGTTGTGGCCCACCTGATGAATATTCACCGCCACGCATATCATGCAATGTTGACCATTCCCTGGCAAACAACTGGCCGGATCTCATGGTTGAATAAACCGCATTCACACCATTTTGAAGCTCAATAGCTGTTTTGAAATAGCTTTCACTGGTGGGACTGTTCTCATCAATCACATTCAGTTTTTTTGTACATGCTAATACGCCAGTCAGGGTAATCAGCAGCACGATTATGATTTTATTTGTTTTCATTGTTCTGTTGTTTTTTTAAAAAATTAAAATCTCCTTACTATTAAAAGCCTACCTGGATACCCGCAGTAAATGCTTTTGGCTGAGGATAAACTGCAAAGTCAATACCGCTTGTCAATGATGAGTTTGGAGTTCTGTTTCCAACTTCAGGATCATAACCGGTATACTTTGTGAATGTTAAGATATTTTGTGCTGATACATATACACGGAAGCTTTTAACAGCACCTTTTGTAAAGCTGGTTAATGAAGAAGCAGGAACAACATAGCTCAGCATCACATTTTTCACCCGCATAAAAGATCCATCTTCCAAAAACCTTGTAGAAGGACGTGCATTTTGATTGGGGTCAGCTGCAATAGCTCTTGGAACGTCGGTGTTGGTGTTCGTTGGCGTCCAGGCATTCAATACGGTAGTACTTGCATTGAAAAAACGCACCATACCTTCAGAAATTACCCGGGCAGCATTATAAATTTTATTGCCCTGAACACCCTGGATGAAAACGTTTAAGTCGAAGTTTTTATAATTGGCTCCCAATGTAAAACCATAACTTACTTTAGGAATAAAACTTCCGTAAAAAATACGGTCAGCACGATCAATTACGCCGTCACCATTTTGATCTTTAAACTTCAAATCGCCTGGTTGCGTACCGTCAAGTCCGTTTGGCTGTAAGGATGGCACCTGTGTAGCATGACCATCAACATCTCCTTTATTTTGGAAAATGCCTTCTACTTCCCAACCATAAAATGACTGGATGGCCTGACCCACTGCTGTGTTTGTAATGGCAGCCGCTCCAAAGTCATTGTCAGCACCGGCTTCAATATTGGTTACACCTTCTGCAAGCCTTGTTACTTCGTTGGTAACAAAACTAAGATTTGCAGAGGCATTCCATTTAAAGCTTCCCTCACGGTCGTTGTAACCCAACAGCAATTCAATACCATTATTGGTCATGGCTCCAACATTTTGTGGTACAGTAGTATTGATAAATCCGTATGAAGGAGGTAATGGAACACTCAGGATGAGGTTATCTGTTTTCCTGTTATAAAATTCAGCAGAAAGGGTAAACTTGTTTTTAAACAGTCCAAGGTCAATACCAATATTCAGCTGCTTGGTTTTTTCCCACTCCAGGTCCTGGTTACCCAAACCTGGTATAGAGGAGGCAGGACCTCCTGTAAGGTTGTTATTAAATGGATAATAAGCACTATTAGCAGCAACACTCACTAACCATGGTGTATTACCAAGCACCACTCCATTAAGACCAGTTACGCCATAACCAGCCCTTACTTTAAACTCAGAAATACTGGCACTGCCTTTCATGAAATCCTCCTGATCAATTCTCCAGCCAACAGAAGCTGATGGGAAGGTCGCCCATTTTTTACCCGGCGCCCAAACTGACAAACCATCTCTCCTGACAGCAGCACTAAACAAATACTTGTTCTTATAATCATAGCTAACACGACCAAGGAATGAGATCAATGAATTTTCACCTACCGTAGAAGACAAACCAATATTTGTGGCATTGAATAATGTTCTCAACTCATTTGACGGCTGAAAACCATTTGCATTTTCGGTCCTTGTTGTTTGGTTTTGTTGCTCAAACACAGCAATTGCATTCACATGATGATCTGCTGCGAAAGTTTTATCAAAACTCAATTGCTCTGTGAATAACATTACCGTAGATAAACTTCTATTGTTCGTTATCTGTGCCTGGGTTGCACTTGAGCCAGCCACCGTACCATTGTTATTGAAAATTGGTGAAAAACGATAATCAAGGGTGCTGGCATGATCAATACCATAAGTAGATTTAAATTTAAGCCACTTTGTAAATGTTAATTCAGCATATGCAATACCAAATACTTTTACCCTTGACCTGTTGCCTGGATTTTTCAACGTTGCATCTTCAACAGGGTTAGTGGGATCCCCTCCATCTCTTGGAGCATCCACCCCTCTGAATCCGCCATTTGAAGTTGGATCATACACTGGAATATGCGGCATCATTTTGATCACATTCACCAGGTTGGTCCTTGATTGTGTTTCGTTATTATCATAAGCCTGGTCACCATGAGCGATGTAAAGGTTTTCGCCAAAGGTTAAGAACTTACTTACGATATGATCTGAATTGATACGGAAATTGTAACGACGATATCCAACAGATGGTGCTGTACCTTCCTGGTCTGTAAAACCTGCAGAAGCATAAAAACGGGATTTTTCATTTCCGCCGCTAAGACCAATATTGTGCTGGGTCATCAGGCCGCTTTTAAAATAAGCATCCTGCCAATCGGTGTTTGTTTGCCCGTAAGTTTGACTTGCACCCGGATAAACGGGTTCATTAATCTGAGGCTCTGTGAGACGTGGAATCTGGCTCCCCCTGTATGCAAGTGCATACTTCATAAACTGCTGGGTATTCATTAAAGGCAGGCGTTGTGTTACATTTTGCACGCCAACATAAGAGTCGAGGAAAAGAGACATTTTATTATCCCTTCTGCCTTTTTTGGTAGTAATCATAATTACACCGTTGGTGGCTCTTGAACCATAGATTGCAGCAGCAGATGCATCTTTTAATACATCAATTGATTCAATATCCCTTGTATCAATAGTGGCCAGGTCGCCGGTTGGGAAACCATCTACCACATATATTGGATCTGATGCAAAACTGATAGAGCTGATACCCCTGATACGTACAATTGGTTGCGAGCCCGGGCTACCATTATTTGTTACCTGTAAGCCTGCAACACGGCCCTGCAGCGCCTGTGAAATATCCAGCGCCGGAATTTCATTTAGTGTTTTGCTGCTTACACTGGAAACAGCACCTGTTACTAGCGCTCTTCTTTGTGTACCATATCCTATCACTACTACTTCGTTCAATGATCTGTTAACTGGAGACAGTATCACTGATATAGAATTTCTTCCTTCAATGTTGATCTCCTGGCTAACCATTCCAACAAATGAAAATTCCAACACTTTGGCATCATCATCTACGTCAATAGTAAAAGAACCATTGTTGTCGGTGGTGGTGGCTTTGTTTTTTCCTTTTACCTGAACTGATACACCAACCAGGGGCTCGCCGGTTTCCCTGGCTACGGTTCCATTAATGGTACGTACCGTTACCTCAACACCATTTAACATCACCGTATTATTCTGCGAAATAATGAAGATACCTGATGCTTCATCAAAGCGGTATTTGAGATTTGTCTGCATCATTACAGCATCCAGCAGCTGTTTTAATGGCGTTTCCTTTGCATTAACAGTAATTATTTTACCTTTTGGGAGAATGTCATTACTGAAGGTAAACCGGTACTTGGTTTCCTTTTCAATGGCCTTGAAAAAGGTGGTCACTTTCGCACTTTTCAGTGATACCGTGACTTTTACATCCTGTGAAAATCCCCCTGCATGCGCAAAAGTAGCACAGGCAAGAAGGAGAATGGTAGTTAGTTTCATAATTTTAAGCAGCTTCGTTAAGGACGGAGTTGTGACACTCCACCCCCAAGGATGGTTTTTTTTCATACCTTTATTTTGGTTTTAATTAAAAAATAGAAACATTTTTTTCAAACTGTTTCAAAAATTTTATACAGGGGGGATGTTGACGCATCCTTCCCTGTATTTTTATTTAGAAAGGTTAATTGTTTTTATTTCGCCCTGTTCATAGGAGTAATTAAAATTCCTGGACTCTTTTAAAAAATCAAGTACCGTATTTAATTCTTCTTTTTCAAATAAGCCTGTAAAGTGATAACTACGGATGGCATTGTCTTTAAAATTAAATTTCACAGCATACCATCTTTCCAATAAAACAGCTATTTCATCAAAGCTCTGATCTTCAAACACCAGTTTATTTGCTTTCCACGCAATCTCTTTTATAATACCATCGTCTGTAGCAGCAATTTTTTCCTTTAGAATACTCCTGCCATTTTCATTTGATACAATTGACTTCTTCGTTGCCGCAGCTTCCACCTGCACACTGTCACTAAAAACACTTTGCCATTTTATTTTTTCATTTGGATAAAGCAGCATTTTTGAATTCTTGTCTTCTTTTAAGGTTACTTCCACAAGCCCTTTTATCAACGAAGTTTCTGTAATGCCGTCATTCCTGTAAGCTTTTACGTTAAATGCAGTACCAAGCGCCTTAATATCCATTGCCTTGGTGTGAACAATAAACGGCAATGCAGGGTTATGTTTTACATCAAAAAAAGCCTCTCCTCTTAAGCAAACTTCCCTGGATGTAACTCCAAAGTCATGATTGATCTTTATGGCACTACCCGAATTAAGTGTCACCAGCGAGCCATCGGGCAACTGAACATTTTTTCGTTCACCATAAGCGGCTTCAAAAAATTTAAAAGCAGGACTACTATTTTTTACATAAAGTAAATAAACGGTTACGCTCACACCTATCAGAAACACAGCAACAGCAGCCACCTTCATTTTTAACCTGAAAAAATTACCCCATCTCTGCTTATCAGGTTTTTCCATCGTTACCACAGGGGCGGTGGAGGCTACTGAAAGTTTGTTTTTTAATCTTTCCAGTTCTTTATCCAAATCCGATAAAGCCAATGCATCAAAAAGCTGAAAAAAAGATTCCCTGGCATGCTGGATACATTCCGCATCTGCCGGATTATTTTTTAAATAATCTTCCCAAAAAGCGACGTCTTTTACGGATGAGCCCTTGCAATAATTTATAAATGTTTCGTCCAGTAACAAACTTTCGGTATCCATTTTATCAGCACGCATAAATGATCATTAATATTTCTCCAGGCAGTAGAGTAAGAAACCCGCATTTTTTACCCTTTAATCTGAAACTATTTTTACTTTTTTATTTTTTATCAATGAATCATTCAGATCATGAACAAAAATCATCCTCCAGCATCGTCAAAAAAACATGGCTAAACGTGCGTACTGACTCCGCTCCATATCAACTTTTAATTTTTTTATCCCTTCATGGATTTTATTATACACCGTTCTGTGAGACAAGCCGGTTCTTTGCACAATTTCCTCGTAGTTCAGTCCTTCGTAAAACCTGAGTTCTATTAATTCTTTTTGCCTGTTGGGCAGGTCATTTATCTTACTGATTAAAATGGCACCAAGCTGGGTTTGTTGATCCTTATTTACAAGCTTCTCCTCGGGATTGGGTTGGGTATCCTCAGATGAATTTGTCCAAACCACCTGCAATTCTCCCGTTCGTTTTGATTTTTTCCAGTCGGCAGTAAGTTTTCGTAAGAATGAGGTAATAAGGTAACTTCTAACATCCCTGGCTTCTTGTATGGTTTCCCTCTTTTCCCACAGGTATAAAAACAACTGGTGTATGGTGTCTTTAACCAGCTGTGAGTCTTTCATTTCTTTCAAACCAATAAACAACAATGGATGATAATACTTTTTGTACAGGGCCAGGAACATATCCCTGTCACCAAGTTGCAGGCCTTGCCACAATTGTTGATCATTATTCATAAGCAGTTCGTTGGTTAGTCCGGTATATAAAAATCAAAACAGCTATACAAATTCTACCCGGTTAATTAAAGCCTGGATAAAATAAATTTCTCATAACAAGGAACTATGACATTCCTTTTACAACTGCATATTCCACACCTCTCAGTTCCGCCAGTCCTTTTAACCTCCCAATGGCCGAATATCCCGGGTAAGTTTTTTTGCCCAGGTCATCCAGCATCTGGTGACCATGATCTGGCCGCATGGGTAACGATATGTTGCGGCGTTTTTGCAATTCGGTAATCTCTCTTATTATTTCGTACATATCCGTATCACCTTCGAGATGTGATGCTTCGTAAAAGTTTCCACCATGTTCTCTTTTTGTATTGCGCAAATGCAGGAAATAAATGCTGTCTGCAAAACGTTTGAGCATAGCCGGAATATTATTGTCATCCCTTGCACCAAAACTCCCGGTGCAAAAGCATAAACCATTTGCGCTGGACGGAACGGAATTAATTAAATCTGCTGCATCTTTTTCTGTACTCATAATGCGGGGTAAACCTAAAACCGCATATGGCGGATCATCAGGATGAATAGCCATCACAAGCCCGCATTCCTCTGCAACCGGAACAACCTGCTGCAAAAAATGAAACAGGTTTTCTTTTAACCTGGCTTCATCAATTCCCTCATATTTTTTTAATTCAGTTAATACCTGCGCTGCTGTAAATGCCTCATCGCTGCCCGGCAAACCCAATAAACAATTACGAAACAGTTTTTCTTTTTCCGCAGCCGTCATTGATTTTATTCTATCGCCGGCCTTTTTTATTGCTGCATCGTCGTAATCATTCTCTGCACCGGGTCTTTGCAACAAAAACAAGTCAAATACAGCAAAATCAACCTGCTTAAAATACAATGCCCTGCTTCCATCGGGCAATTGATAGTCTATATCTGTACGCAACCAATCGAGTACCGGCATAAAATTATAAGTGATCACTTTTAATCCACATGCTGCTGCATTTCGCAGGCTCACTTTATAATTTTCGATATGCTGCAACCAATTATCACCCTGCCTTTTTATATCATCACTCACAGGCAGGCTTTCTACAACGGTCCAGGTCATACCTGCATCTTCAATATCTTTTTTACGTTTTTCAATTTCCTCCACCGTCCACACATCACCCACTGGAATATGATGTAAAGCCGTCACCACTCCTGCACAGCCTGCCTGCCGTATATCGGATAATTTCACCGTGTCATGTGGCCCGAACCATCGCATTGTTTGGTGCATCTTCATCCAGTCTGCTTTGTTTTTTTTTAAATAAACCTGTTTATTATATTCTCCATGTATTCCTGCTTACCGCTTTTTACTGCGGGCTCGCCATTTGCAACAGCATAACTGCGCAGATCTTCCAGCGTTAGTTTACCATCTTCAAATGCTTTACCATCCCCACTGTCAAAAGATGCATATCTTTCACTACGCACTTTTTGGTAGTCAGATTTTTGAAGAATACTATCAGCTGTGATAATAGCTCTTGCAAAGGCATCCATTCCACCTATATGAGCATAAAATAAATCAGCAGCATCGGTACTGTTGCGCCTGATCTTTGCATCGAAATTGATACCTCCGCCTTTTAAACCGCCTGCTTCCAATAAGATCAGCATTGCTTCTGTCAATTCATTAATGTCATTCGGAAACTGGTCGGTGTCCCATCCGTTTTGATAGTCGCCGCGGTTTGCATCCATGCTTCCCAAAAGACCTGCATCTGCAGCCACCTGTAGTTCATGTGTAAATGTGTGACCGGCGAGTGTGGCGTGGTTAACTTCTATATTTAAACTAAAATCATTTAGTAAATCATGCTGGCGCAAAAACCCAATCACCGTTTCGCAGTCATAATCATACTGATGCTTGCTTGGCTCACACGGCTTCGGTTCTATAAAAAATTTACCCTTGAAGCCATTTTTTCTTGCATAGTCTTTTGCGATATGAAGAAACTTCGCCAGGTGTTCCTTTTCTCTTTTCATGTTTGTATTAAGCAAACTCATATAACCCTCACGGCCACCCCAGAAAACATAATTTTCTCCTCCAAGGGCAATGGTGGCATCCAAAGCCGCTTTTACCTGGGCTCCGCCATGAGCCAGCACATGAAAATCAGGATTGGTACTGGCACCATTCATATACCTCCTGTTAGAAAATAAATTAGCAGTTCCCCATAATAATTTTACACCGCTGGCCTTTTGCTTTTCAGATAAGTAAGCCGTTAAAGCCTGCAGTCTTTTGTCGTTTTCATTTACATCATTTGTATAGTCCACCACATCCACATCATGAAAACAGTAATAAGGCAATCCTAATTTGGTGATGAATTCAAATGCAGCATCTGCCTTATCTTTTGCCCTTTCAACAGCACCTGCTTTATCATTCCATCCAAAAATATGAGTGGGTTCTCCAAAGGGGTCGGCACCATTACCGCAGAAGCTGTGCCAGTAAGCACATGCAAACCGAAGCCATTCTTTCAAGGGTTTGCCCGCCACTATTCTATTCTCATCATACCAGCGGAATGCCAATGGATTGTCTGATTCTCTGCCCTCAAACTGAATAGCAGGAATACCTTTAAAAAATTCCTGCTCACCAACAATTACATTACTCATATTTTTCTGTTTGTTTATTTTAATTATTACCTGTTTTCTGGTTACAAATTTTTGAGGCCATACCATGACAATGCCCTGTAAACACTTTTTCGTTGCGGATGATCCGGTACTTAATCCAACTTTCCTTGCTGTTATGAAGTGCTACAGGAAACAATTCAAATATATCGCTGCCAGAAGCTGCAGCTGCAAACCTGTAGTTGGAAGACTTGATTTTTTTCATATAGCAATTAATAGTTATTAGCAAACAAGTAATGTAATCGGTTGCAAATCCATGCAAAAAACAAAGGCCGGCGACTAATTTTACCAGCTTAAAACATTTATCACCTATGACTTTTAAAAAGAACGTTTTAAAGTAAAATCATTCATTCCTATAGTGACAATTTCATTGTGGGAGATGGATTCATGCAACTATTTTCAAACAATACGTTATCGCTAACATGATGCAAAATAGAAAATTTTTTATAAAATGCAACCGATTGCATACTTTTTTTTAAAAATTATATTACTTTAGCAAACAAAGCATTTTTATTTAGCTGCCATATGTCAAAAGAAGTTACGATTTACGATATCGCTAAAGAGCTCAAGCTTTCAGCCGCCACAGTAAGCCGTGGACTTAAAAGCAGCAGCAACATTAAAAAATCCACTACTAAACGAATCCTGGATAAGGCAGAAGAATTAGGCTACCGGCATAACAATTTTGCCAGCAACCTGCGAAAACAGAAATCTCACACTATTGGTGTTTTGCTGCATGAACTTAACAGTAACTTTATTACGTCGGTACTGGCTGGTATAGAAAATGTAACCCGGGAGGCCGGGTATGACATCATCATTGCTCACTCCGGTGAAAGCTATGACAAAGAGATCGCTAATGTAACCAACCTGTTTCATAAGCGGGTAGACGGTTTAATAGCCTCACTCGCTTTTGGCACTAAAAATCTCGACCATTTCAAACTGTTTTTTGAAAAGAAAATCCCGGTCATATTTTTCGACAGGGTAGATGAGAACAGTGAGAACACACATGTAATTATTGATAATAACCGTTGCGGTTACCTGGCCACACAGCATTTAATTGAACAGGGTTGCAAACGGATCGTTATGCTTACGGCAGATCTGAAACGAAATGTATATGAACAGCGTCACCGGGGGTATAAGGACGCATTATATGATGCAGGTATAGAATATAATAAAAACCTGGTAATGGTGAAAGACCTGAGCGAAGAGAGTGCTATTGAAGCTGCACATGCCATATTAAAAATGAAGCCCAGGCCAGACGGGTTGTTTGTTACCAACGATTTTATAGCCGCCGTTTGTATGCAGGAACTGAAGCGGAATGGCATGAAAGTACCAGAAGATATTGCCATTGTAGGTTTTAATAATGATGCTATCAGTAAAATTATTGAGCCTCAATTGAGCACTATTGACTATCCGGGTAAAGACATGGGTGAAATAACTGCCAGGAACCTGATTGGTCATTTAAAAGGTGCTTCAAACATCAATATCACCAACCGCATCATTATCAAGTCGGCCTTAATTGTCAGGGATTCATCCCTGAGAAAAAAATGAGCATGCCATTTATCATAAAAAAAACGATTGCGGTTTTCCTGTTTACGTGTGTTGCGCATGTGGTAAAAGCTGAAGACGGATATGAACTTTGGATGCGGTATGTTAAGGTCAGTGACAATAATTTATTGCTTAGTTATAAAAAAAGCATTTCATCGCCGGCTGTGCTGGGCAATTCCGCAACCATACAGGCAGCGAAAAATGAACTGGAAAAAGGGTTGTCAGGTTTATTGAACAGATCGTACACGCTCTCCTCCACCATAGCAAACAATACAAGTTTTATTGCAGGCACAGCTGTCTCTTCCACTTTTATTTCGGCCAATATCCCTAAAGAAGAACTGGCCAAAACTGGAAGCGATGGTTTTATTATTAAAACCCAGGCTGGTAAAATAATAATTACAGCCAACAGTGATATTGGTGTGTTGTATGGAATTTTTCATTTTTTAAGGCTGCTGCAGACGCAGCAAAACATCGGCCAGCTGAATATCACTTCTGTTCCCAAACTAAAACACCGGATACTGAATCACTGGGATAATCTGAACAGAACGGTAGAAAGAGGTTATGCAGGTGCCAGCATCTGGAACTGGCACAAACTGCCCGGTTTTATTGATAAAAGATATATTGATTATGCCAGGGCAAACGCTTCCATCGGTATCAATGGAGCCGTACTAAACAATGTGAATTCCAATGCAGCCATACTCACAGATGCCTACCTGCAAAAAGTGAAAGCACTGGCGGATATAATGAGGGTTTACGGTATAAGGGTTTACTTGTCTGCACGCTTTAGTGCACCGATAGAAACTGGCGGATTAACAACTGCCGACCCTTTGAACGAAGCAGTGCAACAATGGTGGAAACAAAAAGCAAGGCAGATCTATTCAATCATACCAGACTTTGGCGGTTTTCTAGTAAAGGCTAACAGTGAAGGACAACCGGGGCCCCAGGATTACAAACGCACGCATGCTGATGGGGCTAATATGCTGGCGGATGCAGTGGCGCCGTATAATGGTATTGTAATATGGCGGGCTTTTGTATATGCCGCGGAGAATCCGGTTGACCGGCACAAGCAGGCCTATGATGATTTTGTACCGTTGGACGGAAAATTCAGAAGCAATGTGATGGTGCAGGTAAAAAATGGTGCGATAGACTTTATGCCGAGAGAACCTTTCCATCCCATATTTGGCGCCATGCCCAAAACAGCTTTAATGATGGAATTTCAAATTACGCAGGAGTACACAGGTCAGTCTACTTCATTAGTCTACTTAGGCCCATTGTATAAAGAAGTACTCAACAGTGATACATACAGCAAGGGAAAAGGCAGCACTGTAGCAAGGGTTATTGACGGAAGTACAGATAACCACACACTAACAGGTATGGCTGGGGTATCAAATATTGGCAGTGATATCAATTGGTGTGGGCATCCATTTGCACAGGCCAACTGGTATGCGTTTGGAAGATTATGCTGGAACCACGATCTGGACAGTGATGCTATTGCAGATGAATGGATACGGATGACTTTTTCCAACAAAAGGAACGTAGTGCAAAAAGTAAAGGAAATGATGCTGGGTTCAAGAGAGACAATGGTGAGTTATATGAACCCGCTTGGCTTGCATCATATCATGGGTACCGGGCATCATTATGGCCCTGCACCCTGGGTAAAAGAACTGCAGCGGCCGGAATGGAACCCTGTGTACTATCACAAAGCAGACAGTACAGGTATTGGTTTCAACAGAACCGTTTCCGGCAGCAATGCCATTGCACAATACTCTTCAGCAGTACAAACACAATGGAATGATGTTAATACCTGTGATGAGAAATTACTATTATGGTTTCATCATGTACCGTGGAATCACAAAATGAAAAACGGGCAAACGCTGTGGAATGAACTTTGTAATCAATACTATGATGGAGCCGAAAAAGTAAAACAACTGCAGCAAACCTGGAGCAGCGTAAAACAGGAGATAGATACAGAACAATTTAATGTGGTGGCGCAACTTTTAAAAATACAACAGGAGGAAGCGAAATGGTGGCGTAATGCATGCTTGTTATATTTTCAAACATTCAGTAAGCAGCCAATACCAGCAACATTTGAACAGCCGGATAAAACACTGGAATATTACCAGGGTTTACAATTTCCATTTGCGCCGGGTAACTGATGCTTCTTCTTTATTTAAAGTTGCAGTTTAAGAAAATGATTGATGACAAATGAAACCATAAATAATGGAAAATAATATTTCCCCATCAGGGAGCAAAATAGCGATTGTAACAGGCGGTGGAAGTGGTTTAGGATTTGCCATTGCACAAAAATTTACAGCTAATGGCATTACCACCATTATTGCCGGAAGGGATATAGGGAAATTAAACAAGGCTAAAGAACAATTAGGGGATCTGTGTTTTGCCATACCATGCGATGTGTCAGATTTAAAATCCATCCCGGCTTTTGTTGAAAAGATATTATCACAATTCGGACAAATTGATATCCTGGTAAACAATGCCGGCATCAATTTAAAAAAAGACTTTACAGAAGTAACTGACGAAGACTTTCAAAACATACTGACTACAAACGTTACAGCAGTATTTTCCATGAGCCGTGAAGTGGTAAAGCATATGCTTGCAAAAAATGCAGGCTGCATCATCAATATCAGCAGCATGGCTGCTCAATATGGTTTGCCAAAAGTAATTGCTTATAGCGCAAGTAAAACTGCTATTGATGGCATGACAAGAGCCATGGCAGTTGAACTGTCACCCAAAGGTATCCGGGTGAACGCCATTGCGCCTGGCTTTATCTACAGTGCCATGACGGCAAAGGCATTGGACAGTGACCCGGAGCGCAAGGCAAAGGTTTTTGGCCGTACGCCGATGGGCCATATGGGGCAGCCGGAGGATATCGGTAATGCAGCTTTGTACCTGGCAAGTGATGCTGCTAAATATGTTACTGGCATTGTACTTCCTGTGGATGGAGGCAACAGTATTGGTTTTTAAAAAACCAAAATAAGAAATGCAAAAACGATCTGCTATTATACTGTATTATTTCATTTTGACTTTTTCCTGCAAAACAGGAGCGCAAATAAAATTGCCTGCTATTGTAAGGGACAGTATGATCCTGCAAAGGGATGCTCCGGTGAATATCTGGGGATGGGCTTCACCCGGCGAAAAAATTTCAATACTACTCAATAAGAAAAAATATACTGTTAAGGCTGATACCAACGGCAGGTGGAAAACAATTATGTCTCCTACAAAAGCTGGTGGTCCGTATACCATTGAACTGAACGGTAAAAATAAAATCACCATACGCAACGTATTGTTTGGCGATGTTTGGTTTTGCAGCGGACAAAGCAATATGGTTCACCAACTGAATATCCATGATGTTCGCTATGCAAAAGAAATTGTGGAAGCTAACTACCCGGACATACGGCAGTTTTGGGTCCCCAATACTACCAACCTGCAATCACCACAAGAAGATTTAGCTTATAGTAACTGGCAAGAAGCTGTTGGTGAAAAAGTGAGACCATTTTCTGCTGTGGCCTATTTTTTTGCAAGAAAGCTGTATGAAACCAATCATGTTCCAATCGGCATTATCAATGCATCTGTGGGAGGGCCGCCGATAGAATCCTGGACCAGTGAGGAGGGCTTAAAAGATTTCAATGAAACGGTTGCTGTTATTCAACAGAATAAAGACACAGCCTATATCAGCAGTGTAATTGCAAAGGAGCAAAACTACCAGCCAGCAATACACGAAGATTTGGGCAAAGCGGGTGTCATAAAATGGTATGAGATGAATTATAAACCCAGCGGCTGGAGAGATATCAATATACCTGGCTATTGGGAAGACCAGGGCGTTAAAGATTTGAACGGCGTTGTTTGGTATAGAAAAGAAATTACGATTCCGGCTTCTATGACAGGTAAGAATGCCCGGATATTTTTAGGGCGGATCGTGGATGCAGATGAGCTTTACATCAATGGAACGCTGGTTGGTGGTGCTACCTACCAATATCCACAACGGCGTTACAAAATTCTGCCAGGCGTACTAAAACCCGGCAAGAACATCTTTGTGATCAGGGTTTCAAATACTGCAGGTAAAGGTGGCTTTGTACCTGACAAACCTTATTATTTGTTTGCAGGAAATGATACCATCGATCTAAAAGGCACCTGGCAATATAAAGTTGGAGAAGTGTATCCATTGCAGGAGACAAAGCCTGGGCCTCCCTTCCGCCTGCAATACCAGCCAACAGCTTTATACAATGCCATGATTGCTCCTGTAACCAACTATACCATCAAAGGCTTTTGCTGGTACCAGGGAGAAGGTAATATACATACCGCCGAAGAATATACGAAACTGTTGCCTGCATTGATCAGTGACTGGAGGACTCAATGGCAGCAGACTTCCCTACCCTTCCTGATTGTGCAACTGCCAGGGTTTAGTGATTATAATTACTATCCTTCAGAAAGTAATTGGGCAATACTCCGGGAAGCCCAGCTTAAAACACTCACTGTGGCCAATACAGCACTCACAGTTGCTATTGACCTGGGAGAATGGAATGACATTCACCCGGATAATAAAAAAGATGTGGGAGAACGGCTTGCACTAGCCGCACTGAAACTTGCCTACAATAAAAACATTGTAAGTTCCGGCCCATTGTACCAGTCCTCAGAAATTGCTGGAGATAAAATAACCGTCCATTTTTCCAATACCGGCAGCGGGCTGGTTACAAATGACGAAGAAGCGCCGGGTGACTTTGCAATTGCCGGTGCTGATAAAAAATTTGTATGGGCAACGGCTACAATTGAAGGAGACAACATAATTGTAACGAGTGATAAAATTAAAAAACCATTGTATGTAAGATATGCATGGGCCGATAATCCTGTGCATCCGAATGTATACAATAAAGAAGGCTTGCCTGCATCACCATTCAGAACAGATAAATAATTGAATCATTAAACCATTTGTAACATACCGGCCTTTTTACAGAGGAATTAAAAAACAGCAGATAACCGTAGCTGTTAGCCTGCTGTTTGTATCCGTACTCGCTATACCTTTCACTGCCTGGCCGCAACACAGTTTGCCTTTTCTTGTAACCAAAGGAACCACGAAACAATTGATGGTAAACAACAAACCCTTCCTGGTGCTGGGAGGAGAACTGGGCAATTCAAGTGCCTCCGACCTCAACTACATGCGGCCGGAATGGAAGAAATTTCAAGCGATGCATTTAAATACCCTGCTGGTACCAGTGTATTGGGAACTGATGGAGC
>JAKQJG010000346.1 GCA_029561305.1 Bacteroidota bacterium
TGATAACGGAAACGAATAACCCGGGTAATTTATTCTGTTCAAATACGCTGTCAATTTTTCGTTTAATAAATTCAATACTGCTGTCTGAAGTGTTTACTTGTGCTTTTGTAAAAGCAACACACAATATCATCAGCGTACATACCAATTGTTTTTTCATGCTATTTCTTTTTTATGATGGCGGCAACCGCAATAAATACCCAAACAATATTAACTACCAGGTTAGGATACGTGCGGTGTGCATAGGTATAAATAGAAAATAAAATACCGCCAACAAGATTTGCCAGTATATACGGCATAGCTGTACTTTTAATTTTTCCATTGATGTTAAGAAAATAGGCACCTACAATGAGTATGGTGCCTATCCAGCCAATTATTTCAATTAGGTTCATAGTTTTAGCCTGGTAGCAGTTTAATTTTTCAACCTTCGTCTTATATAACTTTTGCTTCGTTTTGTATGCAATACACCAAGGATAAAAATTGTGTCTGCCGAAACAGTATAAAATACTTTGTATGGAAAGTTCTTTAGAAGCACTCTTCTGACTTGTGCAGTGATGTTAAAATAAGCGTCCGGATCTTTAAGGATATCATCAATGGCCAGTTGAAAATGTAAATAGAATCTTTTCCCCAGGCCTTTACTTTTTTCTTCATACCATTCTATTGCCTCGTCAATATCCAGTACTGCCAAAGGCTTGATGATCACTTTAAAAACCATACTTCGCCTTAATTTTTTCTTTCAAGTCCATCCATTCAATACCTTCTTCAGGCTCTGCCAAATGAATATTATAGCGTTCATTAGCAAAGGCAATCTCATCTTCTGTAGCTGGCAGGTTATTATTTTCAATACTGTTCCATAATGCTTCAGCCAATTCCTGCTTTTCTTCTGCGGGAAGATTCAACAGTTCTTTTTTATTATAAGACATTTTTTCTTTACAAATTACAAAAATATTTTTACCCAATTGCCTGCCCGAGGTCTTTCTTTAAATCCTCCGCATCTTCAATACCCACACTCAGCCTGATCAGCCCGTCACTCAATCCATTTTTAATTCTTTCTTCTCTTGGTATGCTGGCATGCGTCATGCTGGCCGGATGATTGATCAGCGATTCCACACCACCTAAACTTTCTGCCAGTGAAAATACTTTGGTAGATGACAACACTTTTGTGGCGGCTTCCACGCTGTCGTCTTTTAAGGTGAAACTGATCATGCCGCCAAATCCCCGCATTTGTTTTTTTGCGATGGCGTGTCCTGCACTGTCTTCAAAACCCGGCCAGTATACTTTTGCCACTTTAGGATGATTGCGTAAATAATGTGCAATGAGTTCGCCATTTTCGCAATGCTGTTTCATGCGGACATGCAATGTTTTTATGCCACGCAACACCAAAAAGCAATCCATTGGCCCAGGCACGGCACCACAACTTTTTTGTATAAGGTATAATTTTTCTCTCAGTTCTTTGTCATTCATCACCAGGCAACCTTGTATCACATCACTATGGCCACCGAGGTATTTGGTAGCAGAGTGCATCACAATATCTGCTCCCAGGTCCATCGGGTTTTGCAGGTAAGGCGAAGCAAAAGTATTATCCACACAAAGCAATGCCCCGGCTTGTTTTGAAACAACGCTTACGGCAGCGATGTCTGTGATATTCATCAAAGGATTGGTCGGTGTTTCCAGCCAGATCAATTTTGTATTGGCAGTAACCACTTCCTTGATATTGTCAATATTCGTGGTGTCAACATAAATAAACTTTATGCCATACTTTTCAAAAATTTTGGTGAAGAGCCTGTACGTTCCTCCATACATATCACTTGCTGCTATTACTTCGTCACCGGGATTCATCAGTTTTATCACCGCATCTGTTGCTGCCACACCACTGCTGAATGCAAGTCCATATTTCGCATTTTCCAGAATAGCATAGGCTTCTTCCAATGCTGTACGGGTAGGGTTCTGGCTACGGGCATACTCATAGCCTTTGTGCTGCCCGGGTGAAGTTTGTACGTAGGTACTTGTTTGAAATATGGGCGTCATAATAGCGCCGGTAGAGGGATCAGGTTCTGCTCCTGCATGTATGATCTTTGTAGCTAAACCTTTGCCTGATAATTTATCTGCATTCATAAAATGGTATTTGAAATGTTGGAGTTGCAAGGTAAGGCAAAGAGGGCTAAGTGGGAGGAGAAGCAGGAGGGAAATGAATTTTGCTATAAGCTAAAAAAAGAAAATAAGGAAAAAAAGGGGTGTAAGCAGCAGGATTAAAGGTTCAATTTTACTAGAAGCATGAAAAAGAAAATAAGGAAACAGGGGGTAGAGACAATGAGATCACAGGACGAGTTTTGTCAGAAGCGTAAAAAATAAACTAACTGTTTAAAGTAGTCTTTTTTGGCTTCTTTTCTTCTTTTCCTTTTTGGCCTTTTAGCAAAGTATCTGCGCTGCACACAAATACCTCCAGTCGTAGTTGTCGGCTTCGTGGGTGCCAGCAGCGGCTACAGGTTTGTTCAGCACAGGAGCATTTAGAATATTAGCATTTACCAATTTCTTTTTTCCCTCATGTATGTAATCCTTCATCGCCGCATTTTCCATCCACAATTTTTGCGGTGGTTCATAGGCTACTTTATCTTTTCTCCACACAATTTCTGAAGGCAGTTTTTTTACCATGGCTTTTCTCAACAGCCATTTGGTCCAGCCTTTATGAATTTTAAAATTAGCGGGCAAAGAAAAAATAAATTCCACCAGTTGATGATTTAAAAAAGGCAGTCTTACTTCCACGCCATGCGCCATACTGTTCCTGTCTGCAAAACGCAGCAACTCTTCAAGTCCTAAGGAGGTGGTATTAAAAAACAAAATATCATTCAGCTTTGTAATGATGGGTTTGTGTATCCCTTCCCACTCCCTGCCATGTAATGAATTGATAAAATCTTTATTGATATCGGGGTGCTTTAATATTTTATTATACTCCTGCGATTCGAGATGAATGGCCGCATGTGCCGGCAGCAGCGTTGCTAAATAATTGCCTGGCCCCCAGCGAAAAGGTGTTTTGTTTTTAAGAAAAATATTTTTCTCCTCCATGGCCTCTTTGTATTTCTTCCGGCTCAGGAGCTGCTGAATATACCAATGTATATATTTATTGTAACCGGCCAGTGTTTCATCAGCACCCTGTCCGTCAAGCATTACTTTTATATTATGTTGTCTTGCCAACTGAAAAACTTTGTACTGTGCATAGATGCTGGATGACTGAAACGGTTCTTCCTGGTGACGGCAAAGTGTTTCAAAATCGTTGATCAATCCTGCTGCATCCGGACTTACCTGGTAATTACTTACATGAAACTGTTGTACCGCCGCATCAATATATTTTGATTCATCTTTTACAAAACCGGGGAATACAGCTGAAAAGGTTTGTTGTTTTTCTATCGAATGATTTTGAAAAATACCGGCGATGATGGAGGAACTGTCAATTCCCCCGCTCAGGCTGGAGCCCGTTTCCACATCACTCCTCAGCCGCCGGCTTACCGAGGTGGAAAACAGTTTGTTGAATTTTTCAATGGCCTGGTCTGCCGTGATATCCGCGGTGAGATCCTTGTTTAGCTTCCAGTAAGTATGTACTTCGTAATCAAATTTTAAGTAGTCAAATTCAAGGTAGTGTGCCGCCGGTAAAGAAAAGATATCCTCAAAAAAAGTCTGCTCCTTGTCATTGGCATTCTGCACATAACCCAGCGCCAGGTAGTTCAGCAGCATTTTTTTATCGGCGGTTTTATCAATGCCTACGGCCCACAGCGCTTTCATTTCGCTGGCAAACACAAAATGGTTATTGTCGAAGTAAAAATAAAATGGCTTTTCCCCAAAGCGGTCCCTGGCAGCAAAGAGTTTCTTCTTTTTTGCATCCCAAATGGCAAAGGCAAACATGCCATCCATTTTTTCAAGACAATCTTCTTTCCAAAAATCGTATGCTGCCAGTATAACCTCGGTATCAGTTTTGGAATGAAACCGGTAGCCATGACTGTATAGCTCATCCCTCAGCTCGATATAATTGTAGATCTCCCCATTATATGTAATGGTATATCTTTTTTCTTCACCCTCAACCGATGAAAATAACAGGCGCTGCATGGGCTGTGCGCCTGCATTGCTCAGGTCAATGATTGAAAGCCGCCGGTGGCCCAAAGCGATCGTACCCAATTCATTTATCCAGTGCCCTTCGCCATCCGGGCCACGGTGAGCCAGGGCATCGGTCATCTTCTTAATGTTTTGAAGAAGAAAACCTTTGCTGTTAATACCCGTTTGCGGTTGTTTGTTGATGATGCCTGCAATGCCACACATGCTGTAAATATCAAAAAAAATCCCGTCATATACGGACGGGACAGGAAATATTGAGAATGTTTTAAAAAGTAATAGGAAGATTGACCCTCACATTATCCCATTGTATAGCGAGGGTAGCGCCCATAGCAGCTTTTTCGAAAAAGGCGCTGAATGATTCGGTGATATCGTTTTGTTTTAATACAGGAACGTCTAACCTGGTTACATCTTTGGCCTCATCATATTTAAATGAACCCCAGGTGTCGGTGTCCCTGTTGATGATCATGGTCCATTTTTCTTCAAAAGGGATGCAGAATACAGTATAGCGCCCTTTTCTTATTCTTACACCGCCTATTCGTACAGGCTGAAAGAATTCTATCTCTGTTGCTTCATTCGCACCCATTCTCCATACTTTGCCAAACTCTACCAGGTCGCCAAAAATAGTGCGGCCGTTTCTTTGGGGCCTGCTGTACACCACTCTTGCAACCAACGGCTCGGTTGCTTTGTCCTGGATCTTTAATACCGGATAGTTCAATGGGAAATAACTTACATCCATCGGAGATTTGTCAACCGGCGGCACTTTGCTTTGTGCCGTG
Organism: Bacteroidota bacterium; assembly: GCA_029561305.1. Classification (GTDB taxonomy): domain Bacteria; phylum Bacteroidota; class Bacteroidia; order Chitinophagales; family Chitinophagaceae; genus Ferruginibacter. The sequence goes on from JAKQJG010000346.1 coordinate 4,878, forward strand.
GCGATTAAACTGCAAGTGGTAAAAAACAGCACCGTAAGAAATTGCTTCATAGATAAAAATTATGTGCAAATCTAAATGATTTTGACTGGCTTCACATTACCGTAATGGTTCATTTGAGCCGTTGGTAAAATTCTGTAACCAATCAACCGCCATTTTTTTTAACTCCGGGAAGAAAACGCGGTAACACTGCTCAAGATCCTGGTAGTTTTCTTCAAAAATCCTGAATGCAGGGACGCTGTCAGTTAAATAGGCGCTTCTGCGTACCAAACCTTCAAAACTTTTTTCAATACCAAATCTGAAACGGTAGTTATACAACCAGTTTTGCGATTGCATGTAAGGAAGCATAGCCGCAAATTTTTCTGGCAGGTATGCCTTGTTTTGCTCCAGGCCCTTATACACAGTCAGCGCAAATGCCTGTAGTGCATAGTCATCATTAAATTCATTGTGATCATTTGCTAAAAAATGGTCATACACCACATCCATACAGGCGCCGGCATACAGGCGGTAGCTGCCCCTGAAAAATTCCTTCGCTTCTTTTGTTGCCGGGTGGTCATCTGTAAAACCGTCTATGGCCCTGTGCAGTGAAATGCCCTTTTGGACAACTGCCGGGTACAAAAATTTCTTCTTCCCTTTTACATAGTCGCTGATCATATTCCCTGTAAGTACACCAGGATCGTTAAAGGAAAGATATGCATGTGCCAGCAGGTTCATGTATCAAATGATTTGCTGTTAAAGATATTAAGTTACAAACTGCCTTTTCAAAAAACCATTAATGCATTTTAACAGAATAAAAACAGTGTTCGCCATTTTTTAACAACATACCTGTAATCCAGTCTCAGCAAGTGATTGTGAAAGTGCAGCACTCACCACTGAATGGTTTCAGTAGCGGATTTTAATGCCTCGGTAAATAGGGTACCCCATTTGTCAATATCCGGTTGATACAGGTACTGTATTTATTTATGTTTGCTATGCCATTAAAAAACATGCCGTAAGGCACCATTATTAAACCAAAAAAGTATAGTTATGAAAAAAGTCATGATCATGATAACGGCAGCAATGCTGCTGTTATCGGCCGGCAGTTTTGCTGCCAATCTAAAAGATGATGTAAATGAAAGGGCACTATCTGCATTTGCAAAAGATTTTACCGGTGCCACGCAGGTAAACTGGCAGGAAAGGGATAACCTTTACCTCGTTGAATTTAAATTGGATGGAGCAAGTTTTAATGCGGCCTATAACAGTGAAGGAGAGTTGCTTTCTTCTTCAAAAAGTATACGGCTTGAAGAATTGCCCCTTGCAGTTACCGTGGCAGTTAATAAAAAATACCTTGGATATGAGATCGGTAATAATGCTGCAGAATTAACCTTTGATGGCCAAACAAATTACTTTCTCACCATTGCCAACAGCCAGCAGGTATTGTTTATAAGAGTGGATGCCAGGGGGCATATCAAAGTAGAACGAAAAACAACATTCTAAAACAGGATATTCAGCCGCCAGGAGAGTAAATGATATGGCAACTTTACTCACCCGGCGGCATTTTTATTTTGCCACAACTTCTTTTATCCAGCTGCTGATGATGGTTAATGTCCCGGGATCAAATGTTTCTTCTAATTGTGCATATTCCTGCACTGAACAGGTGTTGCAGTGTTGAAACATGTGATTAAGTCCGGGCAACTGCTGTACCTTAAAAGTCTTTACCATTTTTTCAGTCATTATTTTCCTGATGGCCTCCAGGTTGGGGGCTGCAGCTACCTGTATGTCTTTTTCTCCATTCAAAGCCAGTACAGCACAGCGTACATTTTTTAAATAATCCGCTGGTTTAAATTGCAGAAAGTAATGGAACCAGGGTTGCTTTACCTGTTTCACCACACTACTGGCAAATGCAGAAAGGCTTTCTTTATCCGTTACACCAGTGGTGTTTTTTACAGTTGCAGAATCTGTGTTGTTTTGCCATTTAGTAAACAAGTCGATGATGTTGTTTTCTGCTGCTGCAGTATCAGGCTCCTTTAGCGCCGCCAGCATAATTGAGGTATATAATGGTCTGAATTTCTCAGCTTGATCTTTGGGAACACCACTTGAAAACATAACATCCACACTTTGCTGTTCCATCAATTCAATGATGGGTACACCAGGCCCTGCAAGCAGTACTATAAATTTCACCTCTTTCCGCTTAGAGGCCACCATAGGAGCAATCATGCCACCTTCACTATGGCCAATAAGTCCGATGTTTTTGAGATCAACATCTTTCCTGGTTTTGATATACTCAATGCCCGCTTCCACGTCTTTTGCAAAATCCAGCGTGGTGGATGTCATAAACTTGCCCGTAGTTTTGCCTTTTTCCCTGTCATCCACTCTTAAAGTAGCTATGCCCTGTTTGGCAAGATGATCCGCTATCACAGCAAAGGGCTTGTGTTCAAAGAGGGTTTCGTCACGGTCTTGCTGGCCACTGCCGGTAATGAGTATGACCACCGGGTATTTCATTTCTTTTACTTTATCGGCCCATAAGGAAGGCCTTGTAAAAGTGCCGCCAAAACGGATGCTGTTATCCGCATTGCCATAACTTACTTCTTCTGAATGATAGGAAAATGGAGGCTTAGGGGTTTGTGGTCTTTTCATTTCGGCTGCCACGGCCACATCACCTGTTTTCACAAGTTCCAGCGGCAATGTGATTCCACCCTGCCCCCAATTACCGGTCATTGTTTTTTTATCTGCTCCCACCAGGCCACTATATTTGGCGCCAAATGCTTTCATTTCAATCAATACACTGTCGCCTGCCATTGAGATGTTGCTGCATTTTAATCCATAAGCCATTTGTTTAGGGCTGTCGAAGGAGCCAACGAGTTTACCCGTGCTGTCTTTTGCAATATGAAATACAACGGTTAATTCGGTGCCGTTTGCATCTAGTGCGCCTTCCCAGTTCCCAACAATGGATTGCGCCTGCAATAAGGAAAAGGATAATAAGACTGCGGTAATACTAAATAACTTTTTCATGTTTTATATTGAAGCGCAAAGGTAAACTATAACGTTAAGTATTGCTTTAACACCGGGATCAACTGTTTGTGTCAGAAAAAAACTATAATTTGCCCCAACCAAAACGAACGATCCATAATTCTGCCTGATGCAAAAAAGTACGTTAAAAAAACTTTCCCAAACGCTTGGCCTTAGTATTTCCACTGTTTCAAGGGCATTGAAAGATCATCCTGATATTTCAGATGCAACCCGGAAAAAAGTAAAAGAGCTTGCGGCAGCGATGGAGTACGAGCCAAACAGTTATGCGGTACAGTTACGAACCCGGAAAAGCAATGTAATTGGTGTACTGATTCCCACGATCAATAACTTTTTCTACGACTCTTTTATTGGCGCAGTGGAAGAAGAAGCCAGGAAACACGGCTATTCATTGCTGATCATGCAAAGTGGAGATACAGTTGAAAATGAAACCGCCTGCCTGCAATACCTGCGCCAGCACAATGTGATGGGCTTGTTTGTGGCACTGAGTGTAGAAACAGAAAATTTGGTGCCTTTTAAAAAAATGGAAGAACTGGAGATACCGGTTATTTTCATTGACAGGGTGCCCGAGGAAAAAGGTTTTTATACCGTATGCCTGGCGGATGAAGCAGCGGCAAGGATGGCAGCTGAAGCCATTATTGAAAAGAACAAAAAAAATGTGCTGGCATTATTTGGTCATCCGCATTTAAGCATCACCAGGATCAGGAGAGAAACCTTTACCAATATATTTAAAGCCAAAGCGCCCAAAACAAAGATCACGATTGATCATACAGAAAACGGCAACGCATCAAGACTGGCAACTGTTGCAGCCCTACGTTCTTCAAAAAAGCCGGACGTTATCTTTTGCATGGGCGATCTCATACTCACCGGGGTGATGAAAGCAATACATGAATTGAAATTGAAAGTACCGCAGGATGTTTCCGTGATAGGCATCAGCAACGGCTTTATGCCCACACTTTTTAGCCCGGAAATAACATATGTGGAAACGAGTGGCGGCAAACTGGGCAAACTTTCATTTGCACAAATGCTGGCGAGGCTGCGGTCAGAAAACGTTCCCGAAAACGTTATAGTGGAATCGTTGCTGGTAAGAGGAGGCTCTTTATAGTCAATACCTTGTTTTTTAAAAGGCATACAGGTATATTTGATGATCATCATTTATACGGTTGCATATGTCAAACACCAGGATCAAACTTTCCCTGTACCTGAATTATTTTGTTTTTGCTATACTGCTGAACAGTGTGGGGATTCTTATTCAAAAGTCTATCAACACCTATCATGTAGACGAATTAAAAGCAAGCTCGCTGGAGGCATTCAAAGATTTGTCTATTGCTTTTGTTTCTTTTTTTGTTGGTTCCTTTTTGCCAAGACTGGGTTATAAAAAAGGTATGCTGATAGCCCTGGCACTTGTTTTTGTGGGTTGTATCAGCATGTATTATGGCAATTCATTTACGTCGGTCCGGGTTCTCTTTGCCTGTGTGGGCATTTCTTTTGCCGTGATAAAAGTATCCGTATACTCTATGATCGGCTTAATCACCAAAGACGACAAAGAGCATAAAAGCCTGCTGACTTCCATTGAAAGTTTTTTTATGATTGGAATTGCAGCAGGATTTGTGGTGTTCCCCCTTTTTTATAGTGACACTAACCCTGACGCCTGGTTGAGAATATATCTTTTGCTGGCAGTGCTGATTGCTGTTTCATTTATTATTCTGCTTATTTCCGATTTTAATGTTAAGTATGAAATTCCCGGAACGAGTATCGCCAGCGATTTTACAGAAATGATAAAGCTGCTAAAAAGACCGCTTGTGCTGGTATTTGCAATAGCAGCTTTTATGTATGTAATGATGGAGCAAGGAATTATGAGCTGGTTACCAACATTTAATGAAAAAGTATTGCACCTGCCTGAAAAAACCAGCGTGTATATGGCAATCATTCTCATGTTATCCATAGCGGCAGGCCGGTATGTGTCTTCCCTGTTGGTAAAAAGAGTGCATTGGCTGGCGATATTGATGGGGTGTTTGATGGGTGCAGCGCTGATGGTTTTGTTTGTATTGCCACAAACCCAGAATCTGCCACCTAAAGAAATTGCTTCATTGAAAGATGTTCCGGTCATTGCGTATGTTTTTCCTCTTATTGGTTTTTTTCTTGCACCTATATATCCGTTGGTCAATTCATTTGTATTAAGTGCTACAGAAAAAATATTTCACAGCCCGATGGCTTCCTTACTTGTTTTCTTTTCTGCTATCGGCGGTACATTAGGTTCAAGGCTTGTTGGGTATTTATTTAAAAGTATTGGCGGCGCTAAGGCGTTTTATTTTTCCCTGATACCAATGGCTGTATTGATGATATGTTTGTTTTTCTTTTACAAGATGCAAAAGCAAGCGAAGAACAACAATGAACTTCCGGATTTTGATTTTAAAGGCGGAGGGC
>JAKQJG010000368.1 GCA_029561305.1 Bacteroidota bacterium
TATTTCACCGTGGTTTCCGGGTTGAACGGATTGGGATAGGCATTCAGCATTGCCGTGCTCTGCGGCAGGGCAGTTGTGGTTACGGAAATGGGGGAGTGCATGGTCACAATCCCGGCAGTGTTCACATCACCCAGGCGATAGCGGTATTCCGTTCCTGTAGTGATTGTGTTGTCTATAAAGGAATAGGAGGTGGTTGTTGAAGCATTGCCCTGGCCTTTTAACGCCGCATCGGTTTTGTACGAAGCGAGCGGCTGCCATTCACCATTGCCTGCCGCGCGTTCCAGGATAAAACCGAGGTTGTCGGTTTCGCTTTCCGTTATCCATTTCAGGATAATAGCCTGGCCTGCGGTGCGGGCGGTGAATGATGTCAAGCCAACCGGGAGTGATTCATCCATTACCACATTATCGCAACCAACACAAATATTTCCTCCGTCATAATTTGTAATGACAAAAGAGGTAATACCGATGAAATTTGGAGTAACAACAGTACCGTTCGCTCCATCGATAGTTACATCATAGGTATCTGTTGTATTTGCTGTAAATAATAAATGGTAATTTGTTGTACCAAAATGGTCGGCAATAAGTAATGATGCAATATTTACAGTGCCGCTAAAATTAAAAGTACAGGAGGGTTTTGCCATTCCGTTCATTGTGACAACATCATCATCAAAGGGTGGATAAGCTGACCAATTCTGTAAAGTTATACTGGGAGCAGGTTCCGTGCTGTTATCGCTGAATACAGTTAACGTAATGCCGCTTATTGTTTGGGTGGCCGATTTGCCATCCTGGGTTGTTCCTATACTAAAATCAAAGGTTCCCGTTTGTGAAAAAACGATTTGACTAAAACACAACATTAAATAAAATAGTAGCAAACGAATATTCATAAAACCTCCTGAAATTAATTTTTTGTTGGACTAGTTTACCAAGTTGAAATTATTTTAATTTACATGTTTAAGAATATATGCTTTTTTAGGCAATCATAAACAGAGTATTTAAAAATTTTTTTTATTAATTGCAGTGAATAGTGTATTGGTAAGAAGAATCGGGTGCAATTTTGTTATTATAATATTACAAAACAATGAAATAAAAATCAATATTCAAAAAAGTAATATTTATTGTTGTAAAATATTGTCCCGGGCAATAGAACCCGGGACATGCTATTTTATCAATCCTCTTATTTTAAAAGCAGAACTTTTTGTGTTTGTGTTACCTCTGCCGTTTCCATGCGCACCAGGTACGCGCCGCTGGCGGCTTTAGCTCCTACAGCATCCGTACCGCTCCATACTACATGGTACGCACCGGCGGCTTGCTGCTCATCTATCAAAGTTTTCACCTTGCGGCCGAGCAGGTCATACACTGTGATCGTTACCTGTGCGTCTTGGTGCAGAGTGTATTTCACCGTGGTTTCCGGGTTGAACGGATTGGGATAGGCATTCAGCATTGCCGTGCTCTGCGGCAGGGCAGTTGTGGTT
>JAKQJG010000376.1 GCA_029561305.1 Bacteroidota bacterium
TTTGTTCTGGCTTGTGATATGCTGTATATGAAAACAGATTTACTGGTTAAGTTATTAGAAAAGTATCAGCAGCAAATAGCCGACGCTTATATTTTCAGTAATGACGTTAAAGCAGAACCGCTTTGTGGTATTTATACCGACAGGTCGTTATCTTATGTGTCTGATTTGTATAAAACAAAAAAACTCCATACCTATAGCATGAAGTTTATATTAGAACAATTGAATGTTTGTGCTGTTCCTTTGGAAGACGAAGAGAAAAAATATTTTCAAAATTTCAATTCCCCTTCAGATATCATTTAAGCATTATCTCTTTAATGCAAGACTTTTATCAATCGCATTTTTCCTGATAAACCAGGCAATAGTAAATGATGGGATCACATCAGTAAAAGGAATGATCTCTTCCAGGAAATTAAAGGCACCACCAAACACACCTATTTTTCCACCAAAGAGTTTAAAAAAGATCATCGCAGATAAAGGCGCCCAGATGATATCTCCAAATTCGCCCAGTGCAGGAATGGCATAGGTAAACATGCCGATCAAATCCATTACAACACAGATGGCAATGCTGGGAAGAAATTGTTTTTCTGTACTCATGGTGTTACTTTTCATGCAGCATAATAATAGAAAATCCTGCCAAATTAATTACCCTGACATTCCGTCGTTGTTAAAATTTTCTCTACGCTACATTACAATGTCCATCACTTTCTTTGTCGCCCTGCTTTCTTCGGCCATAAAACCCATTACATGGCTTTCGATAGATTGATCAATGGTGGAAGTAAGGACCGACGCATCCCGTTTAGAAATGGCCTGCAGCCAGTTGGAAACCAACCGCCAGTCGCCGCCACCATGGCCATCTGTTGCTTGTGTCCACTGCGTTTTTTGGCCGGTTAAAAAATCAGTCATTACAAAGGAACTCATGTCTCCTGTTATATCACCCAGGCTTCCCATTACCCTTGTTCTTCTTCCTTCATAAGAGGTAAATGCTTCCATCGAAAAAGAAACAGTGAGCCCGTCTTCAAACAACATATTGGTTGTGTAATGATCCGGCTGGTCATTTTCCATCCTGTACACACATCGGCCATAGTTGGTTGTTTTTAATTGCTGCAACACATATTCCGCCTGCTTGTCTTTATCATCCGGCAGATCGAAAACATAATTGCGTTGTCTTTTACGATAGTATATTTCCAGTGCAGAGTAAGGGCATTTTGATTCTACTGCACAACCATCTGTACAGCGGGCTGTACTGCCAGCTGGTGCATTCTTTTCTTTAAACCATTTGAGATCACCAAAAGCCTGGATGCTTTTACAAGGCTTGCCCACCATCCATCTTAAAATATCCAGGTCGTGGCAACTTTTTGCTAAAATGATGGGAGTCGTTTTTTTACTGTTGTGCCAGTTGCCTCTCACATAAGAGTGGCTCATGTGTATATGTTCGATGGGTTCAAGGTGTTGCACGCTGATGATCTCTCCCAATACGCCACTCTCCATTATTTCTTTCAGCTTTACAAAGTAAGGGGCATAGCGGAGCACATGACAAACCGCCACGATCCGGCCTGTTTTTTTTGCCAGCGCCAATATATCACGGCATTCTTTTTCACTGGGCGAAATAGGTTTTTCTAACAGTATATCGTATCCCATTTCAAGTGCCTTCATGCAGGGACCGTAGTGCAGGTTATCGGGTGTTGTGATAATGACGGCATCTGCAAATTTTGGTTTTTTAAATACGTCTTCCCAAGTGGCAAAACGGTTCTCTGCTTTGATATTGTGCTTCTGTGCATAGCGTTCATTACGTACAGCAATAGGTTCTGCCACACCAATAATGTCCAGCTGGTCTCCATGCTGCAGTGAATATCCGCCATATACATTACCCCTGTTGCCGGCGCCCAGGGTAATTGCAGTAATGGGTTTATCAAGTATCAATTTTTTTTCTGGTAATAAGATGGGATGGCCATTTTCATCTTTTGCCCAGGAGGAAAAAGGTAAAATAGTTCCGGCAGTTAATCCCAATGCCCTTAAGGCGTCGCGGCGTGTCCATTGTTTTGACATAGCAATTCGTTTTGGTGCAGGTTTTAAAGTTACAAAATTGTTTGACCTGTCCATATGTATTAAAATAAATAGCTAATTTGTCGAAGTTCAATAGAGTATCATTTTTTGAAAATGACAACGAAGTTGTCTATCCCCTGCGTTCTCCACGTCCCTGCCTGCCGGTAGGCAAGTCTGCGTGAGACTATTTGCACGCGGAGAGGCAGAGATCGCGGAGTTGCTTTTTAATTGGATAGCTGTTGGATTCAAACTGATACACTACACAAAGTTCAATTTCCATCATGACTGCAGCCACACAACGATTTACCGCCCTCGATGTTTTCCGGGGCCTTACCATTTGCCTGATGATCATTGTAAATACGCCTGGCAATGGAGATACTACGTATGCTCCTTTGCATCATGCAAAATGGCATGGCTTTACGCCGACCGACCTGGTATTTCCTTCTTTTCTTTTTGCCGTGGGCAATGCCATGAGTTTTGTAATGAAAAAATGGGAAGGGCTTTCGCAGAGCACGGTTCTCTGGAAAATTTTTAAAAGAACGTTTATTATTTTTTTATTGGGCTTCTTAATGTATTGGTTTCCTTTTGTGAGATGGAGTGCAGACAATACACTTACTGCTATTCCATTTGAAGAAACGAGGGTGTTTGGCGTGCTGCAGCGTATTGCTTTGTGTTATGGTATTGCTGCTTTGCTGATCTATTACCTCAAGCCTAAAGCTGCATTGATCGTGAGTGTGATCTTCTTATTTCTTTATTGGGTATTGTTGTATGCTTTTGGCAATGGTGCCGATCCGTTAAGCATGCAGGATAATTTTGGATCAGTAGTGGACCGATGGCTCCTGGGTGAAAAACACTTGTATCATGGAGAAGGAGTGGCTTTTGACCCGGAAGGCTTGTTAAGTACCTTGCCGGCTGTTGCCAATGTGGTAGCTGGATTTATTGCCGGAAAATTCATCCAGGAAAATATTCGGCCAGATGACATGGTGGTAAGGGCAAGTGCCTATGAAGGGCTAAGTAAATTGTTATTGGCCGGGTCTCTTTTATTGTTTGCAGCATATTGCTGGGATTTATCTTTTCCTATCAATAAAAAGCTTTGGACAAGTTCCTTTGTGCTGCATACAGTTGGGTTGGATTGCATCATTCTCGCCATCATCATCTACACTATCCATTTTAAAAAGTACACGGTAGGGACTTACTTCTTCGAAGTGTTTGGCCGCAACCCCTTGTTCATTTATTTGCTGAGTGAAATAATAGCCATCTTATTGTGGTTTTTTAAAGCAGACGGACAAACACCGGTGTATTCCTGGCTGTATGATAACTTATTTGTGCATGCAGGAAACTATTTCGGCTCTTTCCTGTTTGCTTGTACAGTGATGATAATTTGCTGGCTGGTGGGATATCTGCTGGATAAAAAGAAAATTTATATCAGGGTATAATAAAATCAAAAGCGCCTGACCCGGTTCCATTGCAAACCTAAAATCTAAATACTGGCCACCATAGCGTATTTTTACATCACTTATAACCTGTCGTTGCATGGCCATAATAGACTTTAAACTTCCCCGATCGATCGCTACCGCCCTGCGGCTGCCCGTGAGCACCCCACGCAGCCAACAGATAAAAGTGCTAAAAAGATTATTGAAGAAAGCGAGGTTTACGGATTTTGGTCAGACATATAAGTTTGATGAAATACTGTTAAGCAAACATCCGGGTAAACGTTTTCAGCAACTGGTTCCTGCATCTAACTACAATAAAATGTATGAAGGCTGGTGGCACAAAGCAAAAGATGGCGCAACGGATGTATGCTGGCCCGGTAAGATAAAATACTTTGCCCTTAGCAGTGGCACCAGCGATGCAGCCAGCAAGTACATTCCCATTACAAAAGAACTCATTCGAAGTAATACCATCACCAGTATCAAACAATTGATCAGTCTTGCTAAGTACGAGGATGTACCCAAAAAAGCTGTGGGCAAAGGCTGGCTGATGCTGGGTGGAAGTACACAGTTACAGAAAGGGCCTACATACTATGCCGGGGACCTGAGTGGTATCCAGCAAAAAAATATTCCGTTCTGGTTCCAGGGTTTGTACAAGCCCGGAAAAAAAATTGCCAAAGAAAAAGACTGGGCAAAAAAACTGGAGGAGATCGTAGAAAGTGCCCCTCAGTGGGATCTTGGTTTTATAGTTGGTGTGCCGGCATGGCTGCAGTTGTGTATGGAAAAAATTATTGAGCGATACAAACTCAATAACATTCATGATATATGGCCCAACCTGGCTTTTTATGTGCATGGCGGTGTGGCCATGGAGCCGTATAAAAAAGGTTTTGAAAAATTACTGGGCAAACCCATCACTTACATAGAGACCTATTTGGCAAGCGAAGGATTTTTAGCGTACCAGAACCGGCAGAGTGCGGTGGGTATGCACCTGGCGCTGAACAATAATATTTTTTTTGAGTTTGTTCCTTTTGATGATAACAACTTCGACAGTGAAGGAAATATGGTGGAGGAGCCGGAAGCGTTTATGATCCATGAAATGGAGGAAAATAAGGATTATGCAGTTTTGATAAGTACCAATGCCGGCGCCTGGCGGTATGCCATTGGTGATACGGTTCGGTTGATAGATAAAGAGAGAAGTGAGATCATCATTACCGGCAGAACAAAACACTTTTTGAGTCTGGTTGGTGAGCATTTGAGCGTTGACAATATGAACAAGGCCATTGAAATGGCAAGTGAAGAATTAAATATTTCTATTCCCGAGTTTACAGTGGCGGGTGTGCCCTTTGGCAATTTTTTTGCCCACCACTGGTATATCGCCACGGATGATATAGCTGATGAAAAACAACTGGCACTGCATATTGATGCCAAACTGAAAGAGCTGAATGATGACTATGAAGTGGAACGCAAACATGCATTAAAAGAAGTATATGTAACGGTGCTCTCTGAAAAAATGTTTATGGATTTTATGAAGAGCAAGGGCAAGGTGGGTGGACAGCATAAATTTCCACGGGTGTTGAAAGGCAAGATGCTGGAGGAGTGGGAGCGGTTTTTGAAGGGGCAGCTGGTGGGGTGAGGGTTTGTGTGTAAATAATTCTTTATTACATCTTAGCATAAATTCTTTATGTGTAAGTCCATTCATATCTTTTTCCTTTTATTTATCTCCCTTCTGTTTCTTGTTTCATGCAGCAATAATAAAACCCCTCTTTTTAAAAAAGACCAGTCAAGTTTAGCAGAAAAGGAAAATAATCTTTTTGTATTTATTGGGGAAAAGATAAACTTTAAAGAATTGCCACAGGAAGAAATTTCAATGGACGGAAAGTTTTATGGAAAGTATAAAGTTCTGCAGCATGTGTATGGCGAGTACAAATTGGATACAATTGAATTTACAGCGTATGATCATTATGGAATACCAGATTTTAGCAATTATAAAAATGTGATGTTATTCGTAAGGGAACATAAGGGGAAATATTATCATGAAAAATACCAGTTTTATGATGTGTATAAAACTGCGGATAAAAGGTGGGCTGGAAGATATTTGGGTAGAGAAAGCAAATCAGCGCAAAAGATTTCTTTTGCTGAAGAGATTTCATTTCCCCTTTCGACGGTAAATAAAAAAGAGATCGGTTGCTGGTTCCCTGCTCCTTATTACAGAATTGCAGGGGATAAAGCAATTACGGAACATGGAATATATATCGAAAACCTATTTAAAATAAAAAGGGATGGAATTTTAAAGAGCAGGGGTTTGTTTGGTAAGGGAAAACCTGGAGAATTCGAAATCATAGAAACAGAAATGGCAGAGGTAGCTAACCGAGAAGCTGCCATGGATGATAATTGGAAAAATTTCAAAATATTTTGGGAAAAAATAGCAATTAACCCAGACAGCATTGTTATCTCTCACCTGGATAAAGTCGTTTTAGACTCCATTTTTTTAAATGACACTTTGTATTCAAAGCATAACAGCAGGATAAAGGAGAACTTTTCAATCGAAGTATTGAGAAAGTTTAATAATAACGATGGCATGAATTATCAACGGAATACGAATAATTTTGGAAAATCACTTTTCCAGGTAACTATAATAGTGGATACGATCAATACATTTGAAACTAAGATACAGGCTTCTTTCGTAAAAATGAAAACTGGTTTTAGATTGTACAGCATCAAAGAAGAAAAGAAATGCATCTGTGGGTACTGATTTAAATGTCAAAAATGACAGGCTCATTCTTCAACCGGTATTTTTCATCCAGTACACTGGCGTTAATAAACAAAGTGCCATCTTTTTCAATACTTCCATAAGCCTCATGAATATGCCCGCAGATATGAACCTTGGATTTAATTTCCTGAACTTTTAATAATAAATCCTCGCAGCCAGTATAAGTGCCATTGGTTGTTTTGTCTAAAATTTTATAAACAGGCCCATGGGTGATCAATACGTCTGTGTTATCAGGAATTAAATCCCAATGCCTTTTTATCGCTTCGCCCCGATGCCTGTTGAATGCCCAATTAAAAAACGAGGGCGTTATGGGTGAGCCCCAGAATGTAATGCCATCTATTTCCGTTCCTGAATCATTTAAGTAAATTACATCTGCAGCAATTATTTTATTAATTTCTTCCTCCGGCATTTTTTCAAAATAAAAATCATGATTGCCTGCGATAAAAATTTTATGATTAAAATTTTGCTGGCCGAACCATTTCATAAACGGAAGAATTTCGGGTTCAGTTCCTTTCATTGAAATATCACCTGCATGTATCAGCACATCCCCCGGGGGAAGCATTAATTTATCATGCAGTCCATGTGTATCCGATATGGCAGTAATTCTCATGTTGTACTTATTGAAAGGCAGTTTCAAATCTACTATTAATTATATAGAGAGGTCCGTCTTTCAGCACGGGAAAAATCCCCTTATAAATGGTGTTTTTCTCTTGCAGGATCAAATGTGTCTGGATAGTTTTGAGTTATAAAAATTGTACCCGCATTTATTGTAACAATATTACACACTAAAAAACATCGAACATGAATGCTTTAAAAAACAGGGTTCAGTTGATTGGTAACCTGGGCAATGCCCCTGAAGTAAAAACCGTAACAAACGGAAAAAAAATGGCCCGGTTCAGCGTGGCTACCAACGAAAATTACCGGAATGCCAAGGGAGAAAAAGTAACAGAAACCCATTGGCACAATGTAGTGGCCTGGGGCAAAACAGCAGAGATTGCAGAAAAGTATTTAACAAAGGGCAAGGAAGTGGTAGTGGAAGGCAAGCTCATTACAAGAAGTTACAATGATAAAGACGGGAATAAAAGATCCATCACAGAAGTGGAGGTAAATGAACTGTTGATGATGGGAGGAAAAGAAAAAAATTAAATGGTTATCCCGTTTATGCTGCAGCCGGTTAAAGCTGTTTTAACCTGGTTGCAGCTTTTAAATTTTATGAATGACATTGGAAGACCAACAGCCGTCACTGTAATTTAATTGATTGCAGTAAGTACTCCAGTCCGTTTAGTTTGATCTCATACATGGTCTCCAGCAACATGCCCAGCTTCCCTTTGGGAAAACCCTTCCTTGCAAACCATTCCAAATAACTTACCGGCAGATTACAAAGTAATGTGTCCTTGTATTTTCCAAAGGGCATTTTCATTTTAACCAGTTCTAATAATAGTTCAGGGTTTAAACCCGGAGCATCTTCCATGTTATTCTATATTTTTATCGCCTAAGACAGTTTTTACAATTATCTACGTTTAGCAGATACTGCAAATATAATTCGTGTTCATTTGTGAACTGAGTGTAGCCGTAGTATTCGTGGTTAAAAAAAACTTTTTATTCTTCTTTTCTTTTTACAATTAAAAACCAGTCATTATCAAGTGGCAGGTATCCATAATCATAGCACCAGGAATAAGATTTACCTTCTTTGTTCTTGAAAAGATGTGTGAAGTATTTAAAACTAAAACCCAAACCCAGTAATTTTTCCCTGCTGGCTTTCACGTGTTCTTCCTTATCTCCTTTTAGAGATTCGAGGATTTTCCTGTTTTTTATCAATGTATTGTTGATGTTGCGGACATAGCTGCTGTGATTGCCTTTTGCTTTTTGCTGGTTGTTGTAATTGTTCCGGCAATAGTCATCGCAAAACTTTTTGTCGGCCCTGCCTTTAATTGTTTTACCACAACTTAAACAGGTTTTGGTTATGTCATTCATAATAAGGGTTTAAAAAAGTAAGATACGAAAAATGTTTCCGTGTGCAAACGTTTTAGCCGTTTAGTTTCGGGAGTAAGCGGATAAAAACCGGCTGTCGCTTTTACTACATATCATCTTTGCATTGTCAATCGGCGGCGCCACCGAAAGATTGAAATAAAAAAATTAAAAACTTCTTCGTCACCTGCTGGTAGCAGTGTCGGGAGCAAAATTTACAAACATGTACGCATTAAGAAACAAAGTTCAATTGATTGGAAACCTGGGTAACGCACCAGAAGTAAAAATAGTAGATGGCGGTAAAAAGATGGCACGCTTTAGCATGGCCACCAACGAAACATTCCGGGACAGGGCCGGGCGTAAAGAAACAGAAACCACCTGGCATAATATTGTTGCCTGGGGTAAAGTGGCGGAGCTGGCCGAAAAGTATTTAACTAAAGGAAAAGAAATTGCCATCGAAGGAAAACTTGTCAACCGCACCTATAACGACAAGGAAGGCAACAAACGCTATGTAACTGAAATTGTTGCCAACGAATTGTTGTTGATCGGTGAAAAAGAAAGAGCCTAATGCAGGTCGCCACGAATTGCACGAATGAACACGAATAGTTGTGATTGATGCGGTTCGTGGCTTTTTTAATTTTTAATACCCAACTTATGGAACAGGTAATTTACAAATCCGAGGCCTGTCAAATCATTGGTGTTTGTATGGAAGTGTACAACATACTTGGTTATGGTTTTGCTGAAGTAGTATATAAGGATGCAATGGAGATTGAATTTGTTGAGCGAAGCATGCAGCACAAAAGGGAGCATTTGCATGTAATTAAATACAAGGGCAAAATTCTCCAGCATAAATTTTTTGCAGATTTTACACTGCATGAAAGTATCATCCTGGAAGTCAAGGCAGGCAAAGAAGGAATCACAGATGATGCCATTTCTCAAACACTCAATTACCTGAGAGCTTCAGGTATCAGGCTTGGTATTATCATTAACTTTGGCAAGTCAGGGACAGAGTACAAAAGATTGGTTTATTAGTCAATTTATGTTAATCATTCCTTTTTTTAAATACACAATCCAATTTTTCATTCGTGTCCATTCGTGCAATTCGTGGCTAAAACTCTTTAATTTATGGCAACTGTAGAACGCAACGAAATATTTGACCTGGCTTACCGCTTCATTACCGAAACGCAGGAAAGTATTTTCCTCACCGGTAAAGCTGGTACCGGCAAAACAACCTTTCTTAAATACCTCCGGGAACATTCATCAAAAAATATGATCGTTGCGGCACCAACAGGTGTGGCAGCCATAAATGCCGGTGGCGTTACACTGCATAGTTTATTTCAGTTACCCTTACATCCATTTTTACCTACAGAAAATAACAAGCAGGAACTATTAAGCAAGATCCGCTATCAAAAGCAACGCATACAACTATTGCGTAAAATGGAATTGCTGGTGATAGATGAGATCAGTATGGTGCGCTGCGATGTACTGGATGCTATTGATGCCATTTTAAGAAGTGTAAGAAGAAACCACCAGGCAGCTTTTGGCGGCGTTCAAATATTATTCATCGGCGATCTGTTCCAGTTACCGCCGGTGGCAAGAAGAGAAGAGTGGGACAACTTGCTGGGCAATTATTATTCGTCGCCCTTTTTTTTCGACAGTAAGGCTGTAAAAGAACAAACACCTTTATTAATTGAGCTTACAAAAATTTATCGCCAGAAAGAACAAAGTTTTGTTGACTTGCTGAACAAGGTCCGCAACAACTATATGGACAAAGATGATTTTGAAGAACTCAACAATCGTTTTATCCCGGGCTTTCATCCCACCCCGGAACAAAAATTTATTACGCTTACTTCTCATAATGCACAGGCAGATACCATCAACCAGGTGAAGCTGCAAAAACTGCAGGCTTCCTCATTCACCTATAAAGCAAGGATCGAAGGAGATTTTCCAGAGAATGTCTATCCCGCCGAACCAGAACTGTTGTTAAAGGAAGGCACCCAGGTGATGTTCATCAAGAATGATATCATTACAAAAAAATACTTTAATGGTAAGATTGGGGTGGTTACTTCTCTTAGCAAAGACAAGATCATCGTGACCTGTGACGGAGAAGCAATTGAAGTGGCCGAGGAAACATGGGAGAATGTAAAATACACACTCAACCGCAGCGATGAAAAATTAGAACAGCAAGTACAGGGCAAATTTTTTCAATATCCGTTGCGCCTCGCATGGGCCATCACTATTCACAAAAGCCAGGGTCTCACGTTTGATCATGTAATGATCGATGCTGCCTCTTCTTTCAGCAGCGGGCAGGTATATGTAGCGCTAAGCCGATGCACCAGCCTGAATGGCATTGTGCTGTTATCTAAAATTCCTTCTACAGCCATTCACAGCAACCAGCAGGTAGTGGCGGCCCATTCATCGCTGGTGCCCAAAGGTTCTTTAGCAGAAAGATTTGAAGGTGCCAGGCAGCTATTCACCCTGCAGTTATTGAGCGAAATATTTTTACTGGAAGACATTGAAACAGCACTTCGGTTTTTAAAGTATACTATTGATAAAAACAGGGACAAATTAAATGCAGATGCCCCGGAATGGATAGCGCAGTTTTTAGCAGAGATCAATACATTGAAAACAACAGCTGACAAATTTGTCGGCCAGGCACAGCATTTAATGAGAGAAATTACTGCTATTGAAAACAATCCTGCACTGCAACAGAGGATACAGGCGGCGGCAGGATATTTTTTGCCCTTGCTGGAGAAATTGAAAGAACAATTACAACAGCATCCGCTCTCTACTGAACATAAAGAAGCAGCAACCGCAGTAGATGAAAACCTGCAGGAAGTGATGACGGCCTTCGTAAAAACCATTTACTTTATCCAATATTGCAAAGAGCCATTCACAGTAACGGGTTATTTAAAACACAAGCTCAATCTCGGCATACCCAGAATGCATATCAGCAGTTATGCAGCCAACAAAAAGCAAATGGCATCTTCTGATATTCCTAATGCGGAATTGTATTATGATTTGCGGAACTGGAGGGATAAAATCTGCAATGAACAGGAACTGCCGATTTATTTTGTGGCCAATAACAACAGTTTAAAAGAAATCAGCACTTACCTGCCTTTAACTGAACAGCACCTGCAGCAACTAAGCGGCTTTGGAAAAGCAAAGGCTGATAAATACGGGGGAGACATTTTGGCAATGGTGCATTCTTATTGCGACAAACATCATATTGAAACCAATATGGAGTTAAAAGCAGCCAGTCCAAAACGCAAGCGTAAAGAACCTTCTGAAGCAAGGGCAGACGGAAAAATACCTTCGGCAGCATTGAGCCTGCAGCTGTACAATGAAGGAAAAAATATTGTTGACATTGCCAGGGAAAGAAATCTCGCTGCCAGTACCATTGAAGGTCATCTCACCAGTTATGTAAAAACAGGCGCTATTAAAGTAGATGCTTTTGCAGATGACGTCGCTGTAAAGATCATCAGCGAATACTTAAGCACCAACCCGGATAAGCAACACGGCGAAATAAGAACCATGTTGAATGATGCTTATAGTTTTGTCCAGATCAGGGCGGTGGCGAATCATTTGATATGGGAGCAGAATAAAAATATCACGGTATCGGCAAGTTAATTCCAGATCTTTTTAAATTCAACGGTTGCTTTGTAATCGTCATGTAAATCAAAAGAAAAACTTTCCGGGTTGATGGCTACGGGTTGGTATTGCCCGTCTATCAATTCGTACACTTCTGATTTTTTAAACTGTGGGTCAAGTATCAGGTAGTATTTTACTTTTTGTAAAAGATATAATTCCATTTTTTCATTTCTGTCCTTGGATGCTGTGGAAGGAGATATAATTTCAACTACAAGCGCAGGCGGAAAATCAAGATATACCTTTTCAATTTCCCTGCATACAACCAGCAAGTCGGGCTGTACAATGGTATCATCAGCAATTTTCCAGTCAATAGGTTGATAAGTTTTGCAATGCTTGCAATTTTCCATTGCTCTCTCAAAAGCAGAACCGAGTACAATACCTGCTCGTTGGTGTTTTGGTGCAGGGGCAGGCGCCATTGCATAAGGCATCCCTTCAATCAATTCCCATTTTCCTTCCCATTGGCAATAGTCATCATAAGTATAATAAGGCCTGTATTTAGCTGCTATAGACATGACATAAAATTAAACTTTTTTTCAAAACCTTTAAGGTGCCAGTTTTATTCTTTCTATTTTTAATTTTCATTTCCTATATTTGAAATATCTGAATTTTTTACGATTGCCTCCCGTATTTATTTCCAAAACTGATGACTATGCTTACCGGCGAGATGCTGCAATCATACATAGTGCCCGACATCGTATGGGATGAAATGGTGAACTCCGGCACTGTAAGGGATCAATACGCCAAAGTGATGGAATTCCTCGGTGCCATCTCCGCCGATGAACTCAGCAAAAAAGAGGAACTGGCCAAGCGGCTATTCATGAGCCAGGGTATCACATTTACAGTCTACAACAGTGGCGAAGGCATCGAAAAAATATTCCCATTTGACATTATTCCCCGTATCATCACAGCTACTGAATGGGATTATATCGAACGTGGCATCAAGCAACGTTTAAAAGCGCTCAATCTTTTTTTAAAAGATGTGTACAGCAACCAGTTTATTGTAAATGATGGGTTGATCCCGGCTGATATGATCTATGGCTGTCCTTACTACCTGAGAGAAATGCACAACTTCCAGGTACCGCATGACATTTATGTCCATATTTCTGGTATTGACCTGATTCGTAATAATGATGGGTCCTTTTATATATTGGAAGATAACCTGCGCACACCCAGTGGTGTAAGTTATATGCTTGAAAACAGGGAGATAACCAAGCGGATTTTTCCTGACCTGCTGCCGCAAAATAACGTACGCAGTGTTACAGAGTACCCCACTATCCTGCATAAAAACCTGGTTTCACTTTCGCCAAGACAAACAAGCAACCCAACCATCGTTTTGCTAACCCCGGGCATTTACAATTCTGCTTATTTTGAACATTCTACATTAGCAAGAATGATGGGTGTGGAACTGGTAGAAGGAAGTGATCTGGTGGTTGACAACCATAAAGTATATATGAAAACAACTGCCGGTTTGCAACAGGTGGACGTAATTTACAGGAGGGTGGATGATGAGTTTTTAGATCCGTTGACCTTTAATCCCGGAAGCGTATTGGGCGTATCAGGCATCATGAGCGCCTATAGAAAAGGTAATGTTGCCATTGTAAATGCAGTGGGCAATGGGGTGGCAGATGACAAAGCCATCTATTCATTTGTACCTGCCATGATAAGATATTACCTCAATGAAGAGCCGATATTAAAAAACGTTCCCACCTACCAGTTGGGAAAAGATGAAGAAAGAGAATATGTTTTTAAGAACATTACCGATATGGTAATTAAAAAAACAAACGGCAGCGGTGGCTATGGCATGCTGATGGGTTGTGCTGCCAATGAACAAGAAATAGAAGATTACAAAGCCGAAGTGATGAAGATGCCCAGAGATTTTATTGCACAACCAACCATTAGCCTTTCTTCGGTACCGTGCTATATGGAGGGTAAGCTGCAACCAAGGAGAGTTGATCTTCGGCCTTATGCCTTATGTGGGCCAGGCGGAATTGAAATTGTGCCTGGCGGATTAACAAGGGTGGCTTTAAAAGAAGGCTCGTTGGTAGTAAATTCATCACAAGGAGGAGGAAGTAAAGATACGTGGGTGTTGGCCCCCTCTGCCCCATAAAGTACGAACCGGAAGGAGTAAAATATTTTGAATACCTTTTTGCAATTCAAGAGTTAGTATAAAAAGAAATATAGAATGACTGAATTTATTACTAAACTTAAAACTGAAGGCTCTTGCCTTAGTTCCCCCTTTAGGGGGCGGAGGGGGTATATATGCTGAGTAGAGTTGCTGATAGCTTATACTGGATGAGCCGTTATATGGAACGCTCAGACAACATTTTAAGAATGTTGAAAATAAACTACGCCGCGTCGCAGGATGATGTGCAGGAATTTTCCTGGCTGCCTATTTTAAAAATTTTTACTTTCTTAAAAGAAGAGGAAGCAAAAAAGATCGAATACAATACCCGGGAAGTGCTGAAGTTTATGGTGATTGGAAAAGACAATCCCAATTCTGTATTGAACATTGTAACAGCAGCAAGGGAAAATGGCAGAAGTGTGCAGGACCATATAACAAAAGAAATGTGGCAATGCCTGAATGATTTTTATCACACCATGAGAGACGGGCAGCTGGAAGTATGGCTGCAGAAAGAAGACCCGGTAACGGTACTGGATAACCTGTTAAAAAAAGGCTTGCTGTATTTTGGCACCACGGATGTAACCATGGCAAGAGGAGAAGGAAATGCCTTTATCAATATTGGCAAATTTTTGGAAAGAGCAGTGCAAAGCACCGATATTATCGACGTAAAATTCAGCAACCTTAATTATGAAATGGACAAAGTGGCCGACACCACTTACTGGAAGTATTTGCTCATGTCCATTTCAGGGTATGAGTTGTATTTGAAAACCTACCGCAGTGGTTTTGAAGCTAAGAATGTAGTTGAACAGGTAATGTTGAATGATAATTTCCCAAGGTCAGTCATTTTTTCTGTCAACAGGCTGCAACGTTATTTTGAAAGATTGAAAAACGACGGCAACGCTGATGCTTTCAGGGAAATTGACTTTATGATTGGAAGATTGAAAAGCAATATCAGGTATTCTACCGTTCATTCTATTGCAGGCGAAGGATTACACAGTTTTTTGCAGGAAACAAAAGGCTGTTTGTACGAGATCGGCAACGCATTAAGCGAAAAATATTTTGCGCATTCATAACAACAGGCTTTCTATTATTGAACAAAATTTAAAATACTGAACTCTCTATAAGCCTACCGGTACAGTGGGAGGCTGGGGAGGCTTTTATTATGCCCCGATTTATAATACATCATGTAACCAAGTACACTTACCCGGAACCGGTAAGAGACAGCGCTAACCAGGTAATGCTGTACCCCTTAAAAGATGAATACCAAAACCTGCAAAGCCAGCGGATAGCGGTTACAGGCGAACCTGCATTGGAAGTCTACAAAGATTATTATGGCAATGAGATCGGCTCCTTTATGAATGCGGCACCGCACACAGAATTAAGGATCGATTCAAATATTTCTGTGATCACTACCAAACGGAAAATGCCTGTGGATGATGTACCAGCAGAGCAGCAATGGAGCCACCTGCAGGAAATAAAATACATGGTTCCCTTTATTGATTTTTTAAAACAGGAAAATTTTGATGCCCTGCCCGAAATGAAGGCAGTAGCAGATGCAGGGTTTTACAAAACCGTTTCTGTTTATACCGCCATGCAGCAACTCACCAGTCATGTGTATCAAAATTTTCAATACATAAAAGGCATCACCAGTATCAGTACCACGCTGGATGAAATATGGACACTGAAAGCAGGTGTATGCCAGGATTTTGCTCATATCCTTTTAGCCATGCTGCGGTTATTAGGTATCCCTGCCCGTTATGTAAGTGGCTATGTATGTCCACACGACCATAACCTGCGTGGTGAGGGTGCCACACACGCATGGGTAGAAGCCTACATTCCTTTTTATGGCTGGCTTGGGTTTGACCCTACCAACAACTGTGTAGTGGATGACCTCCATGTAAGACTGGCAGTTGGCAGAAGTTTTAATGATGTATCTCCTGTAAGAGGAACTTATAAAGGCACCGCTAAACAAACCCTGGAAGTGGGCGTTTCTGTTTCGTACGAAGACGGGCAGGTGAGCAACGAAATGGCTTCTATACTTTCGCCAAAACTGGTGGCCACTAAACTGGATGAGAAACCGGATGGAGATAATAATTCCTACCGCAGGTATATGCAAATGGTGCAGCAACAGCAATAAATTTCTTTTACTTTTTCTCTTTACCTTCCGTTCTCAATTTCAACAATGAACGGCCGTAATTATCTTTCCTATATTCTAAATCCGCTGGAACTGCTCCGTACTAAAAAAGTACTTCATGTAAATCCTACCATTGTACCTGAAAGAGCAGAGCCGGAAGAAATAAAGATTTATGTGTACGACTTTGATTCATCCACTATTGATACAAAGCAATTATCAGGGGTGCAGTCCTGTTTTCACTATGTTGATTCACCCAAGGTAACCTGGCTCAATGTTGATGGCCTGCGTAAAAATGATGTTGAAACTATCTGCAACCACTACGGCATTCACAACCTCATTGTGGAAGATATACTCAGCCTGGGGCAGCGGCCCAAGATGGATGAAATTAACGGACTCGTATTTTGCCTGATGAACATGCTGTATTTTAATGAACAGCATAGTGCGGTTGAAACAGAGCAACTGAGCCTCATACTGGGTAAAAATTTTGTTATTAGTTTCCAGGAAGATGCTTCCCGGGACGTTTTTAATCCCCTGCGGGAAAAGTTGAAAATTGCGGGTACCAAAGTGCGCCAGCAGGGTGCAGACTTTTTATTTTATTCTTTGATAGACCTTGTAGTTGACAATTACTTTTTGGTAATGGAAAAGCTGGGTGAGAAGATAGAAAACCTTGAGGAAGACATTGTACGCAGCCCCAACAGCCGCAGCCTGGCCAAAATAAATATGCTGCGAAAAGAAATGATCGTTTTAAAAAGAAGTATTGCGCCCGTAAGGGAAATGGTAAATGGCATTTTAAGAAGTGACAGCGAATTGATAGAAGAGCGAACAGAAAAATACTTTAAAGACGTGTATGACCATATTATACAGGCAAATGACCTGGCAGAAAACTACCGTGATATGATGATCAACATGCATGACCTTTACTTAAGCAATGTAAATCTTAAAATGAATGAAGTGATGAAGGTTATGGCAGTAGTTACCTGCCTGCTTGCACCTGCTACAGTTATCGGCGGCATTTTTGGGATGAACTTCGACCGGATTCCACTACTGCATGATAAGTGGGGTTTTTTTATTTCTGTGGCAATCATGCTGATAATCCCCCTGATCATGCTGCGCATGTTTATAAAACGGGGTTGGTTCAAGATTTAATTCCGTGGAATACTACCTAAAGCAATCGTTGCCGTAGAATTACCCTGCTGAATTTTGAATATTCAAAATAAATACTATACTTTCATCCTAGTTTTCATAGGGTACGGATTAAAAACGAACCGGGGTTTTCACCCTGGTTCTATTTTTTTATAGCCAATTAGAAGTTATTTTTACCAATGCAGCAAAAAAAGAAAGTAGGAGTTGATGTAATATTGGATGTATTAAAAGAAACACTGGCAGCTAATCCGGAGTCAGACTTTATAAAGAGCTTACTATTTCAATACCAGGAAAGAGGAGGCTTAAGCAAAAAGCAACTGGAAGGCCTCTTGGGGAAAGCCTCCAAAGTAG
The DNA here is from genome assembly GCA_029561305.1 of Bacteroidota bacterium. Lineage (GTDB taxonomy): Bacteria > Bacteroidota > Bacteroidia > Chitinophagales > Chitinophagaceae > Ferruginibacter. Next base: position 17,613 of record JAKQJG010000376.1, read on the forward strand.
TATCCATTTCGGAAGCCAAACTGGCCACGCTGGAAGCTATCATTTTAAAAAAACATGCAAAACACCGGTCTGATTTACCTGCGCCAACACCTCTTTATACAAAGGACGAATCTGTTGGAAAGATCATTGATGAAATTCTTGAAAAATTTCCCCAGCATAAAAGAGTGGTTTTTTACAAAACCAAATTTGACAACAATGAAACTTTGTCCGCTGTAGAAAAAACAGAACTGGAAAGGTTTAAAAAATTACTGTTTGACAAAAAATAAAAGAGCAATTTGAGCCTTCGCCCAAATTGCTCTTTATACAACCGGTAAAAAGGTACTAACTGAATAAACCACCTTTTTTTAACTCTGTTGTTCCTTCGCCAATCAAAAATCCATTTTGATATATCTGTATTTTATAATTACCCTGCTGAAAAGTTGCGCCCGGTACAAAACCAAATTCTACAAATTTTCTTTTTGCTGTTTCCACAATAACCGGAAGTTTTGTTGTGAATTTCTTTTCTCCTTCTTCCCTGGTTGTAAACATGCCTGACCCGCTTGCTTCATTGGTGATTACCTGGCCATCGGGACCTGTGATCGTTACAAATACATCTGTAGATCCTGCAGGAGCAATACGGTTATCAACATTAAAAGATATCAAAAGCTTGTCAACACGTTTTGCAGTCTTTGTTTCTTTTTCCTTTCCTTCACCTTTAACATTGATTGGTTTTACCTGTATGTTTGAAGCATTTAGTGTGGAAGCCACATCGACTTTTGCCGCCAGTTCATCTTTTGCGGTAGACGTAGCCGTTAGATCGGCAGTCAATTTTTCTTTATCGGCAGTTAAAGTAACTTTATCAGCTGTTAAACTTTGATTCTCCTGTGTAAGTCTTGCTACGTCGGCTTCCATTGTCGTAATAGTGCCGTTTAATTCATCAATTAATTTTTTAGCTCTTCCTAACTCAGCAGCAGTAGCATTCCGTTTGTTTAAAATGCTTCTGATCTCAGTTTTTGCTTTGGCTATTTCATTATTACTCGCTGTCAGTTTTCCTTCTAGTCCTTTGTTGATGCTGCTCATCGAATCAAGCCTTGCAAGTGATGCATCAAAATTGCTTTGGATGGAGCTTTTTTCATCAGAAACTTTTGCAATCTGCGTTTGCTGTTGCTGAATCTGTTCGCCGGATTTAGTGTGGTCTGAAACGGCATATATACCAAGACCCAGCACGGCAGCCGACAATACGCCAATAATAATATTTTTTGTTTGAGATCTTTCTGGTGCCTGGGGGGCAGCAGTTGTTTCATAGTTTGTATTCATAAAATAAGTTTTTTAATTGAAGATTGATTTGTTTAATCAGAATATTGGTTTTTAATAATTTTCACCTGGGAGTCTCCACAACACACATTTTCGAAAACCGTGCCATAAATTATGGGGAGCAAAACGGTACCTGTTTGTTTTTGCAGTTCCTTAACTTTTGGCAAGAGAAGTTATGCACGCAAATAACAAATACAGCAGCATGGTAAGCTGAACAGGCGTTTTTTAAAACGCAGATACCCGGAAGACCTTAATAACGAGGAAAGGTTTACCCACGAAAAGAAAAAAATAATTCAGCATGCTGTAAACCATCGACAGGTTTTCTTCGTAGGTATAATTGGTTTTTCAAAGGATATGGATTTAAAACGGGGCAAGATTTCTATCTACGCCCCTCTTTTATTTGTTTACTTTAATAATTTACTCAGGAAGAACAGCCGGTTGTACTGTCTTTTTATTAAGACTGTCAGTTTTGGCTTCATGCAGAGATTGCCTTTCTTTATATTGGCTGTAAGCTGCCATAATATATTCATGAAACTCCCCGGCACTGCTGCTTTTTGTAAATTCATAGGCAGGTCTGTATCTTTTCATAAAGAGTTGCAGGTCGTTCTCAACAAGCCCGGTTGCCATCTGCACCAGCTCTTTATTAAATCTGGTGTCTATAAATACTTCTTGCTCCCGGATTATTTTAAACTCATACGACGCATTTAAAATGTACTGGTAAAATTCAACCACTTCGCTGTTAAGCGTAAATTCAAAACCTGGCCTGTATTGTTTCATAAAAACATCCAGTTCATTTCCTTCAAGCCTGGTTACCCTTCTTACCGCAGATTTATTAAACCGGTAGTCAACAAACTTTTCTTTCTCTTCTTCTTCAAGCCGCTGCCGCATTTTTTTTAATTGTTTATTTCTCTTAAACCGGAATATATTGATTAGCTCATCCAAATCAACACCGGCAGCACCGGAATAACTGTTGGTGCTTAATTTAATACCCGGTTTTTGGTAGTTAAAAGCTTTGGCATACCGTTCCCGGTTCTCTGCAGAATCCTGGCGGTAGCTTCTTGTAAAGACTTTTACTTCCTTCAGTCTTTTGTATTTTTCGTCTACCCTTATATGTAAAGCAATATCAAAGATGCCGCTGTTGGGTACCTGGGCTACAGCAAATTTTAAAGTGGGTTTGTTTTTGTAAATAAAAATAAGTGAGTCCCTTTCACCTGCAAGTATATTATACCTTCCGTTTGAATCTGTAACGGCCATGACGCCGCTGCTGCTTTGGATGATTACATCTTTTACGGGAACTGTTTTTGTGGAATCATACACCGTACCGGTAATAACCACCTGGCCTTTAGTAAATAGAAAAAGCAGGCAGCATGCAACTGTAAAACGTATTTTGTACAAAAGCCTCAATTGTTAGTGTTTGTATGCCGCAATATTATAGCAGAAATGCTGTATGAAAAACTTACCGCTTCTTTTTAACTGTTATTTGTGGCTTGCAATAAGTGGCTTATCACTTCCGGGTAATGTTTGTGCTCGAGCTGGTGGATCTTTTGCGCAAGCGAAGCAGGCGTTTCATTTTCTTCAATGGAGCAGGTAGCCTGCTGTATAATATTACCGTGGTCATATATTTCATCCACATAATGAATGGTGATACCACTCTCCTTTTCTTTTGCAGCAAGTACAGCTTCATGCACTTTGTCGCCATACATACCCTTGCCACCATATTTTGGTAATAGTGCCGGGTGTATATTGATGATTTTGTTTGGAAACTTGTTGATAAGTGTAACGGGCACTTTCCATAAAAAACCCGCCAGCACTATAAAGTCTATATGTTGCCGGGCTAATTCGGGCAAGTAAGCGTCTTCTTCATAAAACCGCTTCTTTTGAATAAGCAGCGAAGGTATTTTCCTGGCAGCTGCCAGGTTTAATACCCCGGCTTGCGGGTTGTTGCAAACAATAAGACTAATCTTAACAGCACCATTGTTTTGAAAATGGTCGATTATTTTATGCGCATTGCTCCCGGCACCACTTGCAAAAATGGCGACATGGGTAACGGGGCTCTTTTGCCGGGTCATCCTGGTCCAGACCTTTGTTAGGTATTTTTTAAAAAACGGGTATTGGCCAAAAGGAATGCTGACAAGCAAAACACAGAGCGGCCAGATCAAGGTCATTGCGATGATATACAGTACTACCCACAGGCCGTTTTTTTCCAGCCCGGTTGATATCAACAGCCTGCGGGCCAGGTAACCACAAAGACTGCCGCCAAGGGCAAAAGTGCAGAGAATTAAGAAAAGCTGGAGACCATTCACTTTCCATCTTTGCTGTAGTTTGCTGAACATGCCGCAAAAGTGCTGCAAAAATTTAACAAATGAGGCCGGAGGGTCTGAAAAGTAGGTTTATAAAATTCTGTTTACAAAAACATGACAATGGGTGCATGGAACATACAACAATCGGCTGAAAATCAAGCTGGACAAGGAAAAAATTTTTTTTAGAATGTTGATATATTGTGAACATACATACTTATTTTTGCAGCCGGATAAAGGTTTTTTCCCCACCATCATCCTTAACAAACTGTATGAGTCGTTATAGAAAATTCTTTCAAACTTCACTGGTAAGTGTACTTCTTATTGTAATATTCTCGTTCTCAAATAGTGCAGTATTGGCTGCTACCGGAGAGGAACTTTTTAAAGCTAACTGTGCCGCTTGCCACAAGCCGGATGCTGATATGACGGGTCCGATGCTGAAAGGCGCCAGGGAAAGAGCCCCTAACCCAGAGTGGGCTTATAAATGGGTGAATAATGTGAATACCATGGTGGAGACAGATCCATACGCAAAAAAACTGTTGGCTACCTGGGGTTCGAAAATGACACAGTTCAATCTGCCTAAAGATGATATCAAAGCAATATTAGATTATGCAGATGCCTATACCCCACCTCCGCCTCCGGGTGGTGGTACCGGAGCGCCTGCACAAGACAACTCCCTTCTCTTTGGTATCCTAACCCTGATCCTTGCTGTTGTTGCCTTCATTTTATTACAGGTAAACAGCAGTCTTAAAAAATTATCGGATGAAAAAGACGGGGTGTTCAGGAGTGAGCCTGTTCCTTTCTACCGCAATAAAGCCTATTTGATGACTGCAGTTATTGTGTTGTTCTGTTTTGCAGGATATAAAACAACCAATGCGCTGATCGGGCTTGGCCGTATGAAAGATTACCAGCCAAAACAACCTATTTATTATTCCCATAAAGTACACGCCGGCACCAACCAGATCAACTGTTTGTATTGCCATAGCGGTGCGCAAGACAGTAAGTTCTCAAATATTCCATCAGTGAATGTGTGTATGAACTGCCATAAATCAATTAATAAATATGAAGGTCCTGATGAATTGAAACTTGAAGATGGTACGGCAGTTAACGGTACAGCAGAAATACAGAAGTTGTATGATTATGCCGGCTGGAACCCTGCGTCAAAAAAATACGACAAACCGGGTAAACCCATCGAATGGGTGAAGATCCACAACCTGCCTGACCATGTTTATTTCAATCATAGCCAGCACGTGAAAGTGGGCAAGCAGCAATGTCAAACCTGCCACGGTGAAATTCAGGAAATGGGTGAAGTGAAACAATTCAGCGATCTCAGCATGGGCTGGTGTATCAATTGCCACAGGGAAAGCAAGGTTGACTTCTACAACACAAAAACCGGAGAAGGTAACAAGTTCTATAGCATTTATGAGAAGTTCCATGATGAAATGGCCGACTCAGTAAGGAACAAGAACGGTAAAATGGTGGAAAATCCACACAGGTTAGACAGTGTAACAGTGGAGAAGATCGGTGGTACAGAATGTCAGAAATGTCACTATTAATGTAATGTGTTAATGTGAAGATGGCTCAATTTGAAAATGGCTTTAAACCAGTGGCAGTCAATTTTCAAATTTTCAAATTATCGAATTTTCAAATTATAGTATGGAAAAAAAGTACTGGCAAAGTTTTGGTGAATTAAATCAATCAGAATCTTTTCAGAAAAAGTCGGAGGATGAGTTCCAGGAGCAATTGCTGCCTTTGGAAGATCTGGATAATGGTTTACTGGATGCCAAAAGCCCAAGAAGGGATTTTCTTAAATACTTAGGTTTCAGCACAGCTGCGGCTACATTAGCTGCCAGTTGCCAGACACCAGTACGCAAGTCGGTTCCATTCTTAAAAAAGCCGGATGATTTAGTGTTGGGCGTGGCCAATTACTATGCTTCTACTTTTGTAAATGAAGGAGATGTGCAGCCGGTAATTGTAAAACAAAGAGACGGCCGTCCTATAAAAATTGAAGGAAATGAAAACTCAAAAATAACAGGAGGGGGCACCAGTGCCATGTCGCAGGCATCGGTACTGGATCTATACGACACCACCAGGGTTCGCCATCCAAAAGAAAAATCAGGCGGACAGTTTAAAGAGGTTCCCAAATTTGATCAGCTGGATAAAACCATTGCAGATAAACTGGCAGCGCTCGGTGGCAAACCCGTTGTATTATTAACCACAACACTTAACTCTCCTTCAACAGCACAGGTAATAACTGAATTTTTAGCAAAATACCCTGGCAGCCGCCATGTTCAATATGATGCAGTGAGCTATAGCGGTATGTTGCTGGCCAATGAGGCCTGCTATGGTAAAAGGGCAATTCCTTCTTATCATTTTGATAATGCTAAAGTAATTGTGAGCCTTGGCGCTGATTTCCTTGGCACATGGTTGAGCCCGGTTGAGTTCACTTATCAATATCAAAAGAACAGGAAAATTTCGGGTACAAAACCTGAAATGAGCCGTCATATACAATTTGAAAGCTATCTCAGCCTTACCGGAAGTAATGCAGACGACAGGTTTGTACACAGGCCTTCGGAAAAAGCGGCTGTTGCTTTAAATATTTTGGCAAAATTGGGTGGCAGTGTTACAGCACCTGCTATCAGCGATGCAGCAGTAAACAAAGGGATTGATGAAACCGTTGCACACCTCAAAGCAAATAGCGGCGCGGCATTGGTTGTTTGTGGCAGCAACGACGTGAACCTGCAGATCATCGTAAATGCCATCAACGAAGCAATCGGTGCTAATGGTAAAACAATTAACTGGGCCGTTGCCTCTAACTACCGCCAGGGTATAGACGCCGATTTTAATACACTTGTAAATGATATCAATGCTGGTAATATCGGCGCTTTGCTGGTATACGGAGCTAACCCGGTATACAATTACCTTAACGGCGCCAAACTGGGTGATGCGATCAGCAAATTACCATTGACCATCTCTTTCAGCGGCACCATTGATGAAACAACCGAGTGTTGCAAATACATCATCCCTTCGCACCACTGGCTCGAAAGCTGGGGTGATGCAGAACCTAAAACCGGCCATTTTTGCTTACAGCAGCCTACTGTTAATCCATTGTTTAAAACAAGGCCTTTCCAAACGTCTTTGTTGAAATGGGCTGGCAGCACAATGGACTATGAAGCTTACTTTAAAGATTTCTGGACTAAAAAGCTGGGTACAGCAGAAGCATTTCATGCTGCACTGCAGTCTGGTTTAATAGAAACAGCTGATACAGTGGGTGGAGCCACTTTTAGCAGCGCAAAACTGGCTGAAGCAGCTTCCAAAGTAGCTACGGCAAAACAAGGTTTTGAAGTGGTGCTTTATCAAAAAGTTGGTATGGGAAGCGGAAGCCAGGCCAACAACCCCTGGTTGCAGGAAATGCCTGACCCTATTTCAAAAGTAACCTGGGATAACTATGCTATGGTAAGCCCGGCCCTGTATAAAGAATTGACTGGAAAAGACCTTGTTGGCGAACAGCGTGATGGTGATGCCTATGAAGTAACACCAGAAAAGCCGGTTGTAAAGATCAAAGTTAATAATATAGAGAAGGAATTGCCAATGCTTGTTCTGCCGGGTATTCATCCTAAGGTGGTGGCAGTTGCAGTTGGATATGGAAGGGCAAGTAAAGACCCCGTTAATACAAAAGAGAACATTGGCAAAGCAGCAAATGGTGCTGGCGTAAATGTATATCCGTTTGTAACATTTGACGGTACCGGTTTCCGGTATTCAGGTCCAGCGGAACTTTCCAAATCAACCAAAGATCCATACATGCTTGCACAAACGCAGGTGCATGGTTCTTCAGAAAGCAGGCCAGTCTTATACGAAACGAATTTAAAAACATTTATAGCCAATCCAGGCAGGGTATTAGAAGAAGCTACGCATGAAAGAGCACTGCTATTGCATGGTTCACATGGCGAAGATTTTGTAAAAGATGCCACCATTTATCCCTACTATGATAAGCCGGGTGTTAAATGGGGAATGAGCATTGACCTGAACACCTGTACTGGTTGCAGTGCCTGCGTTATTGCCTGTACTGCAGAAAACAATGTGGCGGTGGTTGGTAAAAAGCAGGTGGCGAGATATCATGAAATGCACTGGCTTCGTATTGACCGCTATTTCACTGGCGATGTTACCAATCCTGATGTAGTGTTTCAGCCGATGCTGTGCCAGCATTGCGATAATGCTCCTTGCGAAAACGTTTGCCCTGTAGCTGCCACCAACCATAGCAGTGAAGGCCTTAACCAAATGACTTATAACCGTTGTATCGGTACAAGATATTGCGCAAACAACTGTCCGTTTAAGGTTCGCCGTTTTAACTGGCTGGATTATAATGGTGCAGACAGCTTTGCAGATAACCAGGAGACATTAATTGGGTCGGATTTAGATGATGTGACATTACAAATGAACGACGACTTAACAAGAATGGTGTTGAATCCGGATGTTACAGTTCGTTCAAGAGGCGTAATTGAAAAATGTTCTTTCTGCGTTCAGCGTTTACAGGAAAGCAAGCTGGCTGCTAAAAAAGCAGAAGACCCAACATTGGTACGTAATGTAAAAGTGGCATGTTCACAGGCTTGCCCTGGAGGTTGTATCACTTTTGGTAATGTGAACGATCCAGAAAGTGAGGTGTCCAAAGCAAGGGCCGATCAGAACAGGAATTTCTATGTGTTAGAGCAACTGCATGTGCTGCCAAATGTGAGTTACCTGGCTAAAATTAAGAATACAGACAGGCATGTAACAAATGAGAAAGCAGAAGAGGGTGGTCATGGCGAAAAGAATGCAGCGCATAAAGCAGAAAAAGCACACGGATAATAAGCCACTCTAACCTGCACAGGAATGAAGTACTGGAGGTGAGTTGTTCGCACGTATAAATGTTGAAATGGTTATAAAGCTGAAATGCTTAATTACTGAAATTGAACAATAAAAAAAATGCCTGGCCTCTCCCGATAACAATCGGGAGAATGAGGGTGAGGCCTCAATAAGATATGTCATTATTAAAGTACGAATCACAGATCAGGGAACCGCTGGTAGATGGAGATAAAACCTATCACCAGGTAACGGAAGACATTATTCGCCCCATTGAGATGAAGCCAAGCCGTCTTTGGTACATTGGTTTCTGGATAAGTGTGGCCTTACTGCTTTTTGGTGTGTACAGTGTTTACCGGGAGGTTACCTATGGTATCGGTCAATGGAACCTCAACAAAACTATCGGCTGGGGTTGGGATATCACCAACTTCGTGTGGTGGGTTGGTATTGGTCACGCAGGTACGTTGATCTCTGCGATCTTGCTGCTCTTCCGCCAGGGCTGGAGAACAGGGGTGAACCGTGCCGCAGAAGCGATGACAATTTTTGCGGTAATGTGTGCCGGCCAGTTCCCTATTTGGCACATGGGCCGTGTGTGGATGGCGGTGTTTGTATTACCTTATCCAAATACCAGGGGTCCTTTGTGGGTTAACTTTAACTCACCATTGCTTTGGGATGTATTTGCGATTTCCACTTATTTTACCGTTTCATTATTATTCTGGTACTCCGGTTTATTACCCGATTTGGCAACCGTGAGAGACAGGGCAAAAACAAAACTCCGTAAATTATTATATGGTGTTGCTGCGTTTGGATGGACCGGCAGTACCAAGCACTGGCAGCGTCACGAAAGTTTATCATTGGTATTGGCAGGTTTAAGTACACCGCTGGTATTATCCGTACATACCATTGTATCATTTGACTTTGCCACTTCCGTAGTTCCGGGATGGCACACCACCATCTTCCCTCCTTACTTTGTTGCTGGTGCCATCTTCTCAGGTTTTGCCATGGTGCAGACGTTGATGCTGGTGCTTAGAAAAGTATTTTCCCTGCACGATTATATTACCATCGGCCATATAGAAGCGATGAACAAAGTAATTGTGCTTACAGGTTCTATTGTAGGTATCGCTTATATCACCGAGCTGTTCATTGCATGGTATGGACAAAATCCATACGAATGGTATGCCTTTAGCCAAAACAGGGTGAATATCTGGAGCCCTTATGGATGGAGTTACTGGCTGATGATGTTCTGTAACGTAGTTTCACCGCAGGTATTCTGGTTTAAAAAATTAAGAAGGAATATCGTATTCACCTTCTTTATGAGTATTATAGTGAACGTAGGTATGTGGTACGAACGTTTTGTAATTATCGTAACGTCTACTTACAGGGATTACCTGCCATCTTCCTGGAGTACTTATTACAGCCCGTCTGTATACGAGATTGGTTTCTACCTGGGTACTTTTGGTTTGTTCTTTACTTGTTTCTTCCTCTTTGCAAAATACTTCCCTGTAATTGCGGTAGCAGAAATTAAGAGCGTATTGAAAACCACAGGCGAAAATTATAAGCGCAAAATGACTGATATAGAGAAGAAGGATTCAGATAAGTTTTACATTGAAGAAGTGGAGCATGCTCATTAAAAACGTTTAAACGTTGCACACGTTTTAAACGTTGCAACGTTGGCGGATAGATTGTAAATATTTAGACTTTAAATACTATGGCCGGAGGAATAAAAAAATTTGTAGTTGGTTGCTTTGATGACGAAGCAGTGCTGTTTCCTGCTGTGAAAAATGTTCGCAAAACGGGATACAAAATACACGACGTTTACACTCCTTTCCCTGTACATGGACTCGACCATGCAATGGGCTTAAGAGAAACAAGTCTGCATACTGCTGGTTTCATCTACGCTATTACAGGAACCACTACAGCACTTACATGCATCAGCTGGATCTTAACAAAAGACTGGCCGTTGAACATTGGCGGCAAACCGCATTTTGCGTTGCCGGCATGGATACCGATCACTTTTGAATTAACGGTATTGTTTGCTGCGGTAGGTATGGTGCTTACATTTTGTTACCTGTGCCAGCTATCTCCGTTTATAAAAAAGCATCATTTTCACCCGAGAGCCACAGATGACCTTTTTGTAATGGCGATTGAGTGTACGGATAAAACAAACGACGAAGAAGTACAGGCTTTTTTAAGGAATGCAGGTGCTACCGAAGTGAATGTGCAGCATGCTGAAACGGGCTGGTGGCTTGGCAGGTACGACAGGGAGCAAAAGCTGTACAGGGAAATGGAGAAAGGATATTAATTAATTGACAATTGATAATTAATAAATGAAACGATTTAAATTATTTACTGCAGTTGCGTTTGTTTCTGCTGTAGTGTTACTGGCAAGCTGTGGTCGTTCGAAAGATGATCCGGGAAGGGTATACATGCCGGATATGGCATACAGCCGTGCGGTAGAGTCTTATGCTCTGCTTGATTCCGCCAAGTTTACGAATGATCCTGCCCGTTTAGGTAAAGACGAGTTTATATTTTATAACAGTAAGCCGGTTGAAGGCACCATGCGTGTGGGTGAATTGGAGCCGTTTGCGGCACCGTTGGAAGATTCTGCCGGCGGACTTTATACGATCAGCAATGCCACAAAAAATCCAATGCCTCCATTAACAGGGCAAGACAGCGTGGAAACAGCGAGACTTTTTAATATCTATTGTGGAGTTTGCCATGGTCCGAAGGCAGGTAATAACGGTCCGGTGTCAACGAAAGTAGGTGGCGTTAAAAATATAGTTGCCACTTCCCCAACATACAGTGATGGAAGATTGTTTCATGTAATAACATATGGACAGGGAAATATGGGAAGTTATGCTTCTCAGTTAAGCAGGAAACAGCGGTGGATGATTATTCAGTACATCAGAACGCTGGAAGAAAAGCCGGCAGCTGGCAGTACTACTTCAGTGGCAGTTGCTGCTACCGGGCCTTCTGTAGTAAAGGCAGACAGTACTAAAAAGGCAAACTAAAAAAACGTTCATTCAAAATAAAGATTTAGATGACTCATTCATTCGAATTACCGGGCAACTATAAAAAATGGACCATGGGCCTTATAGGTGTGGGTGTAATTGCATTGCTTTGGGGCGCTATCATGTACCATCCGTTTGGTGCAGTGGGTACAGGCGACCATCCCGAAGAGGCAACAAGATTCTGGGCCGTATTGTTACAAAACAGTGTGTACTGGTTGTTATTGGTAAATGTGGGGATGTTCTTTATTGGATTTACCACTCTTGCAATGGGTGGATGGCAGGTTGCGCTCAGGCGTGTTCCTGAGGCTATTTCAAGTGTAGTACCAGTAATGGGAATCATTACATTCTTTATATTAATGGCAATCGTTTGGGGCGGCAGGTATGATATTTATCCATGGGTAAATAAAGAAACAGTTGCCGGTGACAAGCTTTTAAGTGGTAAAAGCGGATTTTTAAATCCCATGTTTTATAGTTTGTTTAGTGCTATTATGATACTGCTTTGGTGGTTGCTGGGTAAAAAACTGCGTTCACTGAGCTTTGAGAGTGATAAGGCTGGAACGATGGATTATGAAACAGGTGATAAATGGATAAAGAAAAACATTTTATACGCTTCCCTGTTTATTGTTGTTTTTGGCCTTTCAGTTGGCTCTACAATTCCCTGGTTATGGATAATGAGCATCGATGCTCATTGGTATAGTACCATGTTTAGCTGGTATACTTTTGCCAGTACGTTTGTTGCAGGAATGTCTTTAATAGCCCTGTTTATAATCTTCCTGAAAAACAACGGGCAGCTGGAGTATGTTACAGATGAGCATTTGCATGATATTGGTAAATTCATGTTTGCATTCTCCATCTTTTGGACCTACCTGTGGTTTTCACAGTACATGCTGATCTGGTATGCTAATATCCCTGAGGAGACAGGTTACTTTAAAGTAAGGGTTTCAGGTCCTTACAGAGGTATTTTCTTCCTCAATCTTATTCTGAATTTTGTTTGTCCTATTTTAATAATGATGAAAAAATCAGTTAAGCGGAACTATACATTGATGACGTTTATGGCCTTGCTTATCATTTTTGGACACTGGATTGACGTATGGCAAATGGTGATGCCAGGAACGCTGTATGATAAAGCACATCTTGGATTGTTTGAATTTGGTATTGCAGCGCTGTTCATAGGTGTTATTATGTGGAGAGTGGGTGACTTTTTCACCAAGCATCCGCTTACAGCTAAAAACCATCCTTTCCTGAAAGAAAGTATCATACACCATACATAACAGCGTGTGTGATTAAACAAAAGAACTATTAAGAAGTATATATAAATAATTTAGAGACATGACTCAAATTTTGTTGGCAGCAATTGGTGTAATGATCTTCGTAGTCATCTTTCAGATTGCGAAAGCCAGTGAATATGTAAATGTGCTGAAAGGAGAAGAAAAAGCCCGCAGGCAGAACAATAAGATAAATGCCTTTTTGCTTATTTCATTTTTGGTACTGGGCCTGATAGGCGTTTGGTGGTGCAATGATTTGTTCTACAACAAAACATTGTTTGTACAGCCTGCCGCTTCAGATCACGGAGAAAAGATTGACCTCATGCTGTATATCACATTAGGTGTTACAGGTGTCGTATTCATTCTTACACAGGTACTGCTGTTTTGGTTTGCATTTAAATACCAGGAAAGCGATGACAGAAAAGCCTATTACTTTCCACACAATACAAAACTGGAGTTGATCTGGACAACAGTGCCAGCGATATTCCTTACGGTTTTGGTTGTATTTGGTTTGAAGTACTGGTTTAAGATGACGGGAGAAGCGCCAAAAGATGCGATCGTTGTTGAAGTTACAGGGCACCAGTTTGGATGGGAATACCGCTACCCGGGTCCGGATAAGACATTAGGAGCAAAGAATTTTAAATTATCAAAAGGCGCTAATAGTCTTGGGGTTGATTTTGATGACCCTGCGGCCAAAGATGATATACATGTGGCTACAACGATGTACTTGCCGGTTGGTAAACCTGTTAAGTTTGTTATTAATGCGCAGGATGTGATACATGATGTCGGTCTGTCTCACTTCCGTTTAAAAATGGATGCTGTACCTGGAATCCCCACAACACTTTGGTTTACTCCTTTGTATACTACAGCAAAAATGAAGGAAATAACAAATAACCCCGACTTTGTGTACGAATTAAGTTGTGACCAGATGTGTGGCAAAGGCCATTATTCAATGAGGGGTGTTATCACTGTCGTGAGCGAGGAAGCGTATAATTTCTGGCTGGCTCAGCAAAAGCCTGAAATCTGGACCGTTAGGCCTGAAACAGCACCAAAACCCGCCGGCGCACCTGCAGTAACAGACAGTACAGCTGCCGCTAAGACTGCAACACCAGTAGCAGCAGTAATGGGAACGAAATAATTTATTAAAGATATTATTGAAAACTAATTATAAAAGATGAGTACCTCAGCAGTATTACACAACGCAGATGTTCACACGCATGATGCCCATCATGAGCATCATCACCATGAAACGTTTATATCAAAATATGTTTTTAGCCAGGATCATAAAATGATCTCGAAACAGTTTTTAATCACTGGTATTATATGGGCCATTATTGGTGGCTTGTTCTCTGTATTGTTCCGCTTACAATTAGGGTATCCGGATACAACTTTTCCCTTTTTGGAAGATTTGCTCGGTCATTGGGCAAAAGGCGGTAAACTGCAGCCTGAATTTTATTATGCCCTCGTAACCATGCATGGAACAATTCTCGTGTTCTTTGTGTTGACAGCAGGGCTTAGCGGTACTTTCGCCAACTTTTTAATTCCATTACAAATTGGTGCAAGGGATATGGCGTCTCCTATGCTTAATATGTTAAGCTACTGGTTCTTCTTCCTGGCTTCTATTATAATGTTTGCATCATTATTCGTTCAAACAGGGCCGGCAAGTGGAGGCTGGACGATCTATCCGCCATTAAGTGCTTTGGGTGATGCATCCAGTGGATCTAAGATTGGTATGGATCTTTGGTTAGTGAGTATGGCAATGTTTATTGTGAGTTCTTTGTTAGGGGGTTTAAATTATATATCCACCATACTCAACCTTCGTACAAAAGGGATGAGCATGACAAGGATGCCACTGACTATTTGGGGGCTTTTCTTTACAGCTGTTTTAGGTGTATTGTCTTTCCCGGTATTGTTATCTGGTGCAATCCTGCTGTTGTTTGACCGTAATCTCGGTACAAGTTTTTACCTGAGTGATATCTATATTAATGGTAAGATATTACCAAATGAAGGTGGTAGTGCTATTCTCTTCCAGCATCTTTTCTGGTTTCTTGGTCATCCGGAAGTATATATCATATTATTACCGGCAATGAGTATGTCTTCGGAGATCATCAGCGTGAACAGCCGTAAACCAATATTTGGATATATGGCAATGGTGGGTTCAATGTTTGCCATTGCAATACTTGCTTTCCTTGTTTGGGCACACCATATGTTTGTCACGGGCTTAAACCCGTTCCTGGGGGCCTTCTTTGTTTTACTTACACTATTGATAGCGGTACCTTCTGCGATCAAGGTTTTTAACTGGCTTACAACTATTTGGCGTGGAAGCCTGCGCTTTACCCCTGCCATGCTGTTTGCTATCGGCTTTGTAAGCATGTTTATCAGCGGTGGTTTAACGGGTATATTTCTT
This sequence comes from Bacteroidota bacterium, assembly GCA_029561305.1. Taxonomy (GTDB): domain Bacteria; phylum Bacteroidota; class Bacteroidia; order Chitinophagales; family Chitinophagaceae; genus Ferruginibacter. The sequence continues at coordinate 32,725 of JAKQJG010000376.1, forward strand.
GGTAATTCAGCGCTGGATATTCACTTGCATGACACCTACTTTGTGGTGGCGCATTTCCATATAGTGATGGGTGTTGCATCTTTCTTTGGCATGTTTGCCGGGGTGTATCATTGGTTCCCTAAAATGTATGGCCGCTACCTTAATAACACAATGGCATATATCCATTTTTGGGTTACCATGGTGGGCGCTTATCTTATTTTCTGGCCAATGCACTACCAGGGTTTTGCAGGTGTTCCCCGCCGTTATTATGATTTTTCTATGTGGGAATCATTTAACCAATTTGGCGGACTTAATGAATTTATCAGTTTCGTAGCGATGATCGTATTTGCAGTACAGTTGCTGTTTGTATTCAATTTCTTCTACAGTATTTTCAAAGGAAGAAAAGTTACAACAACCAATCCATGGGGTGCCAACACATTGGAATGGACCACACCGATCCGTCCTGGTCACGGAAACTGGCCGGGTGAAATTCCTGAAGTACACCGTGGTGCTTATGATTATGGTAAGGACGGCAGGGAATTTATTTTGCAGACTGAACCTGTTGGTGAAAACGAAAGTCATCATTAATGACAAATGTGCTGATTTGCTAATGTGCTGGTGTGATAATGCGGCGTATGAAAATGATTAGTTCAAATCAATTAGTTTAATAAAACTTAGTTCATTAAAATATTGCCTCTTCTCTTTAAAAATTTTTGATGGAGTAAGGCAAGGGGCATATGACGAAAGAGAACAACACCATAACCAACTCAACACAACTTGCGTTGGCAACTAAAGTGAAGGATTATTTTCAGCTGATCAAGTTCACTTTGAGTTTCATGGTGGTATTTAGTACGGTTGTATGTTTTTTAATAGCACCTAACGAAAAGTCTGATTTTGACAGATCGAAAGTTGCATCAGTTCTTTTACTTTTTGTGGGAGGTATGCTGGTAACCGGCTCTGCCAATGCAATCAATCAGATTGCTGAAAAAGATACCGATGCAATAATGAAACGGACAGCCAAACGGCCGGTAGCCAGTGGCAGAATGAGTGTAAATGAGGCTACTGCTTTTGCTGTGATAGCAGGCGCACTGGGCGTTTTCATTTTGTGGTATTTTTTTAACTATCAGTCAGCGGTGACAGGGCTAATAAGTCTTTTTTTATATGGGTTTATTTACACACCCCTGAAAAAAGTAAATTCAATAGCCGTTTTGATTGGTGCTATACCGGGTGCTATACCCTGTATGATCGGCTGGATCGCAGCTTTTGGTGGTAATCAAATCGAATGGGGTGGGGCATGGATCATGTTTGGTATACAGTTTTTGTGGCAGTTCCCGCATTTTTGGGCCATTGCCTGGTTGGCACATACAGATTATACCACGGCAGGTTTCAAATTGCTGCCTGGAGATAAAGGACCAACAAAATTCACTGCCCTGCAAACGGTTATTTACAGTGCACTCATGATACCTTTTGGATTTTTACCCTGGTACATGAATATAGCAGGTGTAACCAGTTTATGGATACTGACCCTTTGTAACCTGTGGATGGTTTTGGTAAGTGTACAATTGTTTTTGAAAATGGATCTGAAGAGTGCAAGAATGGTAATGTTTAGTTCTTATTTCTATTTAATGGTTGTGTTACTGGCTTTGTTTGCAGACAGAACGATCGCCGGGACTTAAGATAAATTAGTAAACAAATTTTCGCTTTAGCGAATGGAGGGTTATATGAGTACAGTGGTAATGGAGCAAAGAAAAAAGATACATCCGCATAAGTTTACCCTTTGGGTGGCTATTGCCAGTATATCAATGATGTTCGCCGGGCTAACCAGTGCATACATTGTGAAAGAAAGCCAGGCAAATTTTTTAAATTTTAATTTGCCCTTAGCATTTTGGTACAGCACCGCAGCAATGATTGCCAGCAGTGTTACAATCTGGATGGCACAGAAAAAATTTAAGAACAGGGAGATGGCTTCTTACAGGAAGCTGATAACTGTTACGTTTATATTAGGTCTTTTATTTGTAGCATTGCAGGTAGTGGGATTCAGGGAACTGTATAAAAACGGGTTAACGTTAACGACCAATGTCTCTGTTTCTTTTTTATATGTGATCGTTTTTTTACATGCAGCACACGTGGTGGGTGGAGTGGTGGCATTGATGGTGATGTTTATAAAGGCCTTTCGTACAAAAACAAAAAGCTACAATGCTGTTCCGGTTGAGGTGATGGGTACTTACTGGCATTTTGTCGATTTTTTATGGATCTATTTATTGGTATTTTTATTAGCAGTACGATAAAAAGTTATAAGTCATCAGGAGTGAGTAACAGCTTAATTGGCGGGGAACTTGCAACTTTTTAAACATATAACTTATCATTCAGAACTTATAACTTAGAACTTGATATGTCAACAGCAGTAATGCACAAGGAAACAAAATGGTGGGGAGGCGGCCGCAGTCCGTTCAATGCCAGTTATGGTAAGGTAATGATGTGGTACTTTTTAATGAGTGACGCTTTTACCTTTGGCGCTTTCCTGATAAGCTATGGAACCATACGTTTCAGTCAAAACTTTTGGACAGATCCCAATAAGGTGTTCAACTCTTTTCCAGGGCTGCATGGGATGGATCTTCCGCTTGCATTTGTGAGTTTAATGACCTTCATTTTGATTGCCAGTTCGGTTACCATGGTATTAGCGGTACATGAAGGGCATAAAATGAACAAGAAAGGTGTTGAAAAGTATATGATCCTCACCATTATTGGGGGCTTCGCATTTTTGGCCTGCCAGGCCTGGGAGTGGACACACTTATTAACAGGTGAACATATTGCATTGCTCGCCAATGGTACGCTGGATGTTGTGCCCACTACGGTAACACTGAACCCGTGGGGCGACCAATTGAGTCATGACGCGATGATTGCCGCTTTACAAACAACACCTCACGACCAGTTAGCTGCCATTGCCTCAACTTTGCATCATGGCGGTGACGCTGCGGCCCACAATGTTGCCGATTTATCTAATGCCGAATTAATTAATACGATAACTAAGTCGGGTCTTCATGCTAACCACACCGGTCCAATTGCCTTTGGTGGTTACTTCTTTGGTATTACAGGGTTTCACGGCTTCCATGTTTTTAGTGGCGTTGTGATTAATGTGGTGATGTGGATCAAAACAAGGCTTGGACATTTTGATGAAAGAGGCCATTACGAAATGATAGAAAAAGCGGGTCTTTACTGGCACTTTGTGGATTTAGTGTGGGTGTTTGTATTCTTATGTTTCTATCTTATCTAATTAAAAAATCTGAATTAATTATAACGTCATGAGTGAGCATCACGATCATACAGTATCATCACCGGAAATAACCTTTGGGCATCCGCCGGCTGAAAGCACCAAACGAATATGGGTGGTATTGGGTATATTATCTATTATAACGGTTATAGAACTGATTCTTGGTTTAGGTATAGCCCGTCATTGGTATCCTAACGACACCTGGGTTTTATTTGTAAAAGGAACGGTTTGCATTTTATCACTGGCCAAAGCATATTATATTGTATCTGAATTTATGCACCTGGGTAGTGAGATACGCAACTTCATTATGACGATTGTAGTGCCTCTATTGCTTTTTGTGTGGTTTATTGCAGCTTTCCTCTGGGATGGAAACAGCTGGAAGAACCTGCGTAACAAGTATGGCGGCGAACCTGCAAAACAAGAACAGGCTGCACCGGCACATCAGAAAGGGGCGAAAGATTAATCGAAAGAAATTACCATAGTGAATTTTTTAAACCATCGTCCTAAAAGGCCCGATGGTTTTTTTATAGTAAGCTGACTAAAGTGAAAGTATGAACAAGAGGGCTATTTTAGGTATTTTACTGGCAACCGTACTGCCATTGTGTGGATATGTAATGGTAAAATATTATGGGGAAAGAGCGGTACACATGCCGCCAAGGTATTTCTATGATGGGGTGGATACCACAAGGGAAGATGGCAGAATAAATACAGACACTGCCTGGCATAAGGTAAAGAATATGACCTTTGTAAACCAGCTGGGTGATACAGTAGAACTAAACTCCCTTAGAAACAGGATTGTCGTGATAAATTTTTTCTTTACCCGCTGCCCAAGCGTTTGCCCCGGCCTGGCAGTGAAGATTAAAAAGCTGCAGGAATCTTTTTCAGGCAGCAAGAACGACAGCATTGTACAATTTATTTCTGTAAGTGTTGACCCAGAGTATGATTCCGTGCCACAGTTGAGAAAATTTGCAGACCGCTTTACCAGTAACCACGATAACTGGTGGTTTGTAACCGGCGATAAAAAGGCTATTTACGATTTTGGAATGAAGGAATTGAAAGCAAGCATTGCCGATGCCGATGTTGATTCCATATTTATCCATACTCCATACTTTTTCCTGCTCGACAGGGACAGGGTTGTAAGGGGCTGGTATAATGGCTTTGATGATGCCAAACAAGCAAAGCTGGTTAAAGATATTCCGCTGCTGATGCTGGAGAAACAACGAAAAAGAAGTTTTAAAACCTTTTTAAAAGAACTTTTTGGTAGAAGTTAGTTCCAAAAGGCAAGGAAGCAAACCAATGACTATTCACAATTCACCCCTATCAAACACATGCTGACACCTATGTTAGAAAAAAACGACCGTAAGGCCAAATGGCTGATAGGAGTTTTTTCAGTTGTAGTTTTCTCTGTAGTAACTGTACTCGGCAAATACAATCTTGCCGGCAAAGTGCAATTGGATTTTGATGTGCATATTTTCGCCACGATCAATGCGGCAGTAAACGGTTTGGTGGCCTTACTATTGCTGGTGGGGTTGTATTTAGCTAAACAGCGGAAATTTGAAATCCACAAGCAGGTGATGATTACAGCAATGCTGTTATCTGTGTTCTTTTTACTTTCTTATATCTGTCACCATCTTTTTGCAGGCGAAACAATGTACGGCGAAACAGACGGAATTCACGGTCTTAGTGATGCCGAAAGGTCTGCAGTGGGTGAAGGCCGTACGCTCTACCTTGCTATTTTGCTGACGCATATACCGCTGGCCGGCCTTGCCCTGCCATTTATTTTATTTGCTGCTTACCGGGCGTTAACGGGTGAATATGACAAGCATAAAAAGCTGGTAAGGATCATCTGGCCTGTGTGGTTTTATGTTGCCATTACGGGGGTAATTGTTTATTTTATGATCAGCCCCTATTACCGATAATGAATCAACAGGGAACTTTAAGATCATTGCAGCTATTGCATAAGGCGTTGATGTTGGGACCAATATTATTTGGTTCTATTTCTTTCTACCTTGTATACTCAGATAAATTTTCCCCGGCAATGGCAGAACAGGATCAGCTGTTGCAGCTTATTGCCATTGCTGCTTCTTTTGCCGCGGTTTTTACCGGATCTTCTATTTTCAAAAAAAAGGTTTTTGAAATACGTGACGCTCAGCAATCAGTCACCGAAAAAGCTGCAGCCTTCCGTCCCGTTTGTCTTATACAGTGGGCACTGCTGGAAGGCGCCGCAATTTTTTGCATTGTATGTTTTCTTCTCACAGGAAACCTTGCTTTTCTGGCATTGGCTGGCGCTGTTCTGCTTTGGTTTGCGCTAACAGGCCCGTCTAAAATGAAAATCATGCTATTGCTCCGGTTGAGCGAAGCAGAGATGGAAAATTTCTGATTTTTCAGGATACCCTTTCCACAACAATTTTCAATGGGCTCATATAGGTGATCAAAACTTTTATCATATCGCCGGTTTTTACTTCAGCTGGTTTATCTTCTTTATTTTTTGAAAGGGGGATCTTTGCCTGTATGGCGTTGTTGAACAGGTTTATAAAAATACCAAATGGAGTTACCTTATAAACAGTGCCCTCACATACTGTTTTGTTTTTGAAATACTGGAGGGCCGTTTTATATTGTGGTATAAATTCACTTTTATAAAGAGCAGCTGTAGCACCTGCTGGCTTATCAAAGTTATTGAGTTTGAAAAAGGTTGGTTCATTCAGGTGGCTGTCGTGCGGGGGCAGTTCCCAGGGAGACAGTAGCAGGGGAAATAAAATATAACTGCCTGTTTCCTTTACAAAATAAGCGTCACCTGCTTTCTTTAAATATCCAACAAAGCGGTTTTCAGTTGCAGCCTTCTGTAATAAGTTCACATAGGCATTATTATAACGGAACTCAATCAGGTCAGCCACCATCTTATCACCTCTTGGTGTGGGAACAATCACAAAACTCACTTCATCACCAATACGGAAAGCATGGGTTTTTTTGATGAGCTTTTTCTCTTTTAGTTTTTGCTGTACCTGCTCACTAATATTCCCATTGATAGATTTTGTTTTGCCATTGTGCAGGTATTCAATAGTGGCATAATCTTTTTCGTGATGAATAAAGGTGATGGTGCCGGTGAGTGATTGTTTATCCATACGTGTTATTTGAAAATGCCGGTGATAAAAGTAAACGATAAAATAGTTACAGCAGATTATCTGCGCATTGGCGGCAATAAATCAGTTATATAGCTCAATTATAAGGAGAGTTCTTTTGAAGGATCCCAAAACAGTTTTTCAAAATCAACTACTGTGTCATCCTTTACTGCAATCTTTTCTTTCCTTAATAATTCTTCCATCAAAGTAGGTGTGGCAAAATGATTTTTGCCGCTGAGCATACCGTTCCTGTTTACCACCCTTTGCGCCGGCACTTTTGGCTTGGCCATATGGGAAGCATTCATAGCCCACCCCACCATTCTTGCACTGAGTTTGGTTCCGAGGTAACTGGCAATGGCACCATAAGAGCTAACGCGTCCTTTAGGTATTTGCCTTACCACATCAAACACATCTTCAAAAAAAGAATACGATGGTGCTTTGCTTTTTTCCTTACCAGTGTCTTTAGTTTTTTTAGAAAAGCTTTTACTGCTTGATTCTTTAATCGCTTTCATCCCAGGTTTTTTTTAAAGAGCTGTTTAGCAATATACTCCGTTTTGGCTCTGGTACATTCACATAGTTGTAAGGACAATGCATACAGCCATTACCACAGCAAAACCCTTTTTTTAAATGAAATTTTTCTGTAAGCACCATGTATCCTCCTTCATTATAATAAAAATCTTCTCCTTCTACTAATGTGCTCATTGATCAAACTGTTTATTATATACCATTATTTCATGCAAGCTCAACAAGGCAACCGGTTCTAAAACCCTTCTTTTAGAGGCCCGGAGCTTTCTCCTTCACTCAATGTGGCCATTACCTGATTTAATTTATCAATTATCATACTCATTAAGGTTATTTTAATCAGCAGGTTCTCTAAGTCCTTCTTTTGGAGGGGGGGGAGGCTTTTTCGCTCACCTTATTCACTACATGCTTTTCCTGGTTTTCTGTTTCTTTTAAAATTTCCTGCAGCAAATTGTCTTTATCAATAATCACATCTGGCAGACTAAACTTAAGGTAAAATACCCGGTTGCTGCCTGCAATATCCAGCGATTCATAATGTGTTTTAATTTTCAACACCTCGCTGTTTGTTTGCTCGTAAGCATTGTCAAAATCTTCAACACAATAAAGGCCGTAGAGTTCAATCACCTTTTTAGTAAAGCCATACAGATCAGGCGAATCTGTTTTTAAATGAATAAACCCTCCCGGCTTAAGTATTTGTTGATAGCAGCGTAAAAATCCAGGATGTGTTAACCGTCTCCTGGCCCTGGAGGTTCTCAGTTGCGGATCGGGAAAGGTGATCCAGATTTCAGATACTTCTCCGGAGGAAAAATAATTGGGCAGCATGCCTATCTGGGTACGCAGGAAAGCTGCATTGGCAATTTTTTCATCCAGGCATTTTTTTGCACCGGCATACATTCTGTTGCCTTTTATATCAACGCCAATAAAATTACTGTCCGCAAAAAGCTTTGCCAGTCCAACTGTGTATTCGCCCCTGCCGCAGGCAAGTTCCAATACGATGTTGTGTTCATTATTAAAGTGCAACGCCCATTTCCCCTGCATATTTTCCGGATACTCCAGCACATTAGGAAATGTTTTAATCGCTGCAAAACGAATCAATTTTTTTTGTCCCATACGGCAGCAAATATACAAACAGCGGGTAAGCAAGAAAGCAACAGGCAAAAGGCCAGGGAACTGAAAATCCAAAAAATTAATTGTTTCCATAGTAAAATTCCTGTGTCAATGGGTTAATTAAATAATTGTTTCACTAAATTGCATCAATTCAATGCTTGCGTAACCACTCAACTGCTGTATGATTTCATCAAACGAGATCAAAGAACTCCAATATAAAATATCTGCCGATGGCGATCAGCATGCGTATGCACAACTATACCTTGCATATATGCCTTACTTGCTGCGTTTTGCCAGGTCCATCATAAAAAATAATGAACTGGCTGAAGAAGTGGTTTCTGATGTGTTTATAAAAGTATGGCAAAACCGGGCAGAGCTGGGTAAGATTGATAACCTTAAATTATACCTCTACGTAAGTACAAAAAATACGGCGCTTAATTATCTATCCCGCCATTTTAGAAAAGACATTATTTCGCTGGAAGAAATGTCGTTGAATATTTCAATGGGCACCTACAACCCTGAGCAATTACTGATCACTTCCGAAGCTGTAAAAAAGATCAACCAGGAAATTCAAAAGCTGCCCCCCAGGTGCAGGCTGATATTCAAATTGGTGAAAGAAGACAGGCTGCGCTATAGCGAAATTGGCCGATTGCTGAATATTTCTGTTAAAACAATTGATAACCAAATGGCAATTGCCCTTAAAAAAATAAGCAGCGCAATTAATTTTGATCTGAAAAAAGCTTAAAAATATTTCAACGAAGCTTGGTAGATTTTCAATTTTAACGTGTCCTGTCTTGCGGATGGATTATACACCAGAACATATTTGGCTGCTGATGGCAAGAAAACTTTCGGGAGAAGCGACTCAAGAAGAGTTGCAGGAACTGGAAGGGATGCTGAGGGAAAACCCTGCAGCAGGCTATTCTAAGGAAGTATTGAACGACCTATGGCAAAATGATACGCATCCTGACAGGCAGTATTCAGAAAGCAGGTATAAGGAACTTGTACAGCAAATAAAAAATATGGGTATTGACGACGGAAAATTCTCTAATGATGACCATTTTATTAATGGCAGCACAGAAGAATTACCTGTTAAAAGCAGCAAAAGAAGGTGGTTGGTTGCCTTTAGTATGGCTGTTGTGGTAGTACTGGCGGTATCTATTTATTATTTATCAGGCACGGAAGGAATTAATAAAGATGCTGAAACAGCACATTCCAAAAATCAGATCAGTACAAAAAATGGTTCAAAAACAAGTCTCGTTCTTCCCGATGGTACAAAGGTTTGGCTCAATTCGGGAAGCCAGCTTGTATATGATAAAAACTATGGAAATAAACTGAGAGAAGTTTCACTTATTGGTGAAGCTTATTTTGATGTAATCAAAAACCCGGAGCGCCCGTTTTTGATCCATACTTCTAAAATGGATGTGAAAGTGCTTGGCACAGCATTCAATGTAAAATGTTACCCCGGGGAAAAAACAACAGAAACGAGCCTGGTAAGAGGCAGTTTAGAAATTTCCCTGAAAGACAGGCAGGAAAAAATAATGCTGAAACCAAATGAAAAGCTGGTAATTAACAATGAAGATTTCAGTAAGTTAAAGACAGGAGAAGCCGCCACTGTGAACATTCCGGTTAGGAAAAATGAAAAACCAATTATATCTCTAAGTCACCTCACCCTGCTGCCGGCCGATAATACAGTAATTGAGACGGCGTGGGTGCAAAACCGGTTGATCTTTAACAGCGAAAGTTTTGAAGAAGTAGCCTTGAAGATGGAAAGATGGTACAATGTGAAAATTGATTTTGACGATGAAAGCCTGAAAGATGAAAAACTCACCGGAAACTTTGAAAGGGAAACGGTGGTGGAAGCTTTGAATGCATTGCGCCTGGTGGCTTCATTCACTTACACCATCAAGAATGAAAAAATCACCATCTTTAAGATTGGTGGAATTAAATTAAAATAACGATTGAAAAAAGGGGTAATGCGTTAACATTCCCCCCAGACAGAAAAAACGAAAAAACAAAGCTGTAACGGCTCTGACGATGCTCTCATTTTATCTACCAAAACATAAAAGTATGAAAAAAGCCAAACGAATGCTTGTTACTAAAGACCGAACAAGCATTTACAAACTGCTGCTGCTTATGAAATTTACCATTGCATTGCTGTTGTTTGCCTCTCTGCACGTTTCTGCAAAAACTTATTCGCAGGACCGCATTACGCTCAGGCTGCAATCAGCTGAACTAAAGACGGCGCTCAAGCAAATTGAGAAGAAAACCATGTATCGTTTTTTGTATAACGATGACGTTGTTTCTGCCAACCGCAAGGTTAGTATTGATGCCAACAATGCACTCGTTACCGAAGTGCTCGATGGTATGTTAACCGAAACCACTTTAACCTATAAAGTGCTCGAGAACAACCTGGTGGTGATTACACAAAAAAACATAGTACTACAGGAAACCAGGGTAACTGGTAAAGTAACAGGGCCTGATGGACAGGGTGTTCAATCTGTAACTGTAAGAATAAAAGGTTCCAATGCGGCCACTACAACGGCTGCCGACGGAACTTATACTATCTCTGCACCGGACGGCGCTACATTAGAGTTTTCCTCAGTGGGGTATTTATCGCAGGAAGTGGTAGTAGGTGGCCGCACTACCATTAATATCACTTTACAAATAGCTGCTAAGGATATTAACGAAGTGGTGGTAATTGGTTATGGTACAGCCAGCAAAAGGGATCTTACAGGTTCCATTGCAAAAATATCAGGTAAAGACATTGCCGATAAGCCTAACCCTAACCCCGTTGCCTCACTCCAGGGCAGGGTAGCCGGTTTAAGTATTGTTAATAATGGTACGCCAGGTCAGGCCCCGGATATCCGCATCAGGGGTACGGGCAGTATTGGTCAGTCTCAGCCTTTATATGTGGTTGATGGCATCTTTAACGACAACATTGATTACCTGAATCCTAACGATATAGAAAGTATTGAAGTGTTGAAAGATCCTTCCTCTTTAGCCATCTTTGGTGTAAGGGGCGCAACAGGGGTTATAGCCATTACTACTAAAAGGGCGAAAACCGGGCAGCTTACTATTAACTTTAACAGTACTTACGGCACAAAAAAACTGGTAAATAAAATTGATTTTGTGGATGCCGAACAGTTTAAAACTTTGTTTGCAGAAGAAAGGGCAAATAATGGAGTAACAGATCCTTACGATTATACAGGGCTTACAGCAAATACCGACTGGATAGATGCCGTAACAAGGACTGCCAAGTTCAGTACAAGTAATCTTAGCTTGTCTTCCAGTACCGAAAAAAACAAGTTTAATTTAGGGGTGGGTTATATTATGGATGAAGGCATCATCAGGAATCAGAAACTTAGTAAAATGCTGCTTTCATTTGCTGATGAAGTAAAGCTGACTAAGGCTATAAAAGTAGGAATCACCTTTAATACCTCCAGGCAAAACAACCCTTATGATGCCACGAATGTTTTAAATGATGCCAGGAAAGTAATTCCGCTGGTTTCTTCAGGCACATTGCCTTTCAGGATCAAGAACCCGTACACACCAACAGGAAGCGACAGTATTGATGTGAATTTATATTCAGGCCTGGACGTTTCATTACAAAATAATGGTGTGGTAAATCCTTTAGTGTCTTTGGAAAATGAATGGAATAAGGTTATAAACATTGAATACAGGAACGTAGGTAGTGTGTATGCTGATATTACTTTCTTAAAGGACTTTAATTTCAGAAGCACATTTTATGCTGATGTAAGTAATGTAAACAGAAGAAGGTACAGGCCTCTTTACAGTAGTTATGATCCACGTACAAAACTTCCTCAAGTAGTAAACAATACAACAACAATTGAGGAAAATGATGACAGCTATAAAAAATTCCAGCAGGATTATATCTTAAATTACAAGAAAAGCTTTGGTGATCACGGGCTCACTTTAACGGGAGGATTTACCACTTACTATTCCGGCGTTTTTAAAAGAACGGGCAGGGCAAGTCAATTCAATCCCAATCTGCCTACTTCATTACCTATACCAGATGATCCAAGGCTTTGGTACCTAAGCAATGGTTTTAATGATCCAACAACACAGCTTGCTTCATCTGAACAGTATGAAAATACAACAGCTTCTTTTTTAGCCAGGGCTTTATATAATTATAAAGGGAAATATTTCTTAAATGCATCCTTCAGGGATGATGGATCTTCAAGGATTCTGGGGGTTAACCAGCATCAAAAATTCTGGGCAGTAGGTGCTGCATGGGAAATAAGCAAGGAGTCTTTTTTCCAGGGTCAGGATGTTATTAATTATTTGAAACTTAAGGGATCCATTGGTGTATTGGGTAACCAGTCGGCTTACGCAGACAATAACCCCGGTTTACCGTTAAACTATCCTTTTTACCCTCAGTTAAACATCATCCAGGCTCCTTTCCAGGGTGATTCAAGAGATATCATTGTTATCAATAATGCCGCTACTCCAAGGTACGCACCCAGCCCCGATTTGAAGTGGGAAACAGTATCTGCCAAAGAAATTGGAATTGAACTGGACGCCTTTAAGAGAAAGTTGCATTTTGAAGCCAATTATTTCAGCAGGGTTACCAATGATTTGATGACCTATATCAGCAGGGGTTCTTTAGGATTGCAGGATCTGCTGGTGAATGGAGGAAGTTTAAGTAATAAAGGTGTTGAATTAACTGCTAACTGGAACCAGTCGGTATCAAGAGACTTTAATTTTTCAGTCGGTGGTAATATTACATTCCTGAAAAACAAAGTCATTGATCTTAGCGATGAGCTGCCAACTAAATTTATTTCCAGGGCTTCTGAAAATAATGGAAGTGCAGAAAGTCGTTCTACTCCAGGTCAACCAATTGGTTCATTTTTTGGTTATGTAGTGGATGGAATATGGCAGAGCAATACAGAAATTCTGCGTTCAACCATTATTCATCAACTGGATGAAATTAAACCAGGTGATTTAAGGTTTAAGGATATAAACGGCGACGGTTTCCTGAATGCACAAGACAGGACTTTTATTGGCAACCCTACGCCTGATTTTACGTATGGTATTAATGCAAACTTGTCTTATAAAGGGTTGAATCTTTCTGTTGAAATGGGTGGCGTGTATGGAAACGAAGTGTTTAGAAAGTGGGGTTCACTTGAATCACCTTTCCAAAGAGTAAACTATGCAGCCGAAAAATTGAACAGGTGGAATGGTCCCGGTACCAGCAACTGGACTCCGATTTTGAGCCAGGCACACAGGATCAATTATAATGGTTCTACCTATAATATTGAGGATGGAAGCTATTTGAGGATCAGGAACGTACAATTAGGTTATAATTTACCAACATCCGTACTTTCAAAAATTAAAATTAAAAGTGTAAGGGTATTTGCCAACCTGCAGAACCCCATTACATGGAAGCACAATTTAGGATATACAGCAGAGTTTGGTGGTGATGCCACACAGTTTGGATATGACAGCGGCGGCGGTGCCATACCTGCAGTAACAACCTTTGGGCTTAATGTAACGTTTTAATAAAATAAAATTTAATGAACATGAAAAAAAATAGATTGATTTGGGGGTTAATGATTACGTTACCTCTTGTTATAGGTGGTTTGGGATGTAAAAAGTTTTTGGATAGAAAGCCATTGACATCCACACTGGACGATTTGAACCAGGGAAAAGTTGAAGCATCTGTTTTTGGTCTGTATAGTATTTTAAGAGACTATGGCGGATTTTCTTCTTTGCCATGGGTTGACTTTCAAAGTATAAGGGATGATGATGCTCAAAAAGGAAGCGATGAAAATGATGGCCGCGAAATTGTTGCTGAATTTGAAACATTTCAGTATTCAAAAGACGACTGGGCACCAAACACTTACTGGAATGATCACTACTTCCTGGCAAACCAGGCTACAAACGCAATTGCATACGCTGAAGGCGCTACCGATCCGGCAACCCTCCGTAATATAGGCGAAGCAAGCTTTTTCAGGGCGTATTGTTATTTTGAATTGGTAAAAACATACGGTGAGATACCTATCATCAGGAACCAGATTGTGAAGACTGCTGATGCAATACAGCCAAAATCCACTATTGATGAAGTGTATGCTTTTATCGATGAGGATTTAGAGCGTGCAGCGCAATATTTGCCACTTAGCTCAACTGAGTATGGTTCAAATTTTGTTGGACGTTTAACAAAAGGTGCCGCTAACACCATGTGGGCTCAAACACATTTATTCAGAGGCAACTGGGCAAGGGTAACAGCCCTTTGTAATGAGGTAATTGCTTCGGGTCAGTATTCGCTGCCGGAATTTTCTAAAATATGGGAAGATGGAATAAATTATGCTGGTAAAAACGGGCCTGAGTCAATTTGGGAAATGCAGGCTTACTGCGGACCCAACGCAGCTACAGGTGGTGCAATCAACTACTGGTCTTATTGGGGTACCTGCCAAGGTGTACGTCAAGGGGGTACAACCATTGAATGGAACCTCGGATGGGGCTGGAATACACCTACTGATAAATTAGAATCACAATGGCCTGAGTCTGATCCAAGGAAGAGAAAAACAATCCTGTATTCCGGCCAGTTTGATGGAGGGCCGGCCCAAGGTGGATTTGGCGCAACATTGCCTGCTTATACTAACCCCAGCGGTACAGGTGGATTTTCTCAGAAGTACTGGAATAAAAAAGTATATTCTGACCCCGCAATGAGAGCTTACACAGGTTATATTGATGGTAATGGTGGTGCTTATTGGATAAACCACAGGATATTACGCTATGCGGATGTATATTTAATGCTGGCCGAGGCCTCAAACGAATTAGGAGATGGAGCCACTGCTGCTGCAAGCCTGGAAAAAGTAAGAGACAGGGCGAGTGGATTTTTAGGAGCTGGTCGTACTGTTGTACCATATATACCTTTTACTACTCAGGAAGCAATGCGTACAGCGATAAAGAATGAAAGAAGATGGGAATTTGCAATGGAAGGATACCGTTTTTATGATTTGGTTCGTTGGGGAGATGCACAGAACGAGCTTGGCTCACTGGGTTATACGCCAAGGTGCAAGTATTATCCAATTCCACAAAAGGCAATTGACGTTTCTAATGGAGTGTTAGTTCAGAATCCAGAATGGTAAACCATTTTTAAAAAAATTAAAATAGTATTTATGAAAAAAATCAATAAAATGAAAATGGGTGCAGCTACGGTTTTTGTTGCGCTTATTTCATTCTCCGGTTGTCAAAAAATGACCCGGCCTGCGTTGGGAGATTATACCAGCGATGTTCCGGTAGAAATAACAACACCTTTAAGATTTTTTGTACCATTTGAAGGTACTGATCCGGTTTCCAGGTTTAATATGGCAGATGATATTTCGAAAAATCCTGCTTTCGTAACCAGTTTAACTACAGTTGATGGCGGTGTTTCAGGTAAGGCGCTACAAGGTGCTGATGGGGCAGCTGTAAAATACCTTAATGCAAATGATATAAAGAGCGCTACCAGCTTAACAATTGCATTTTGGGTAAAACGTGCTTTGAACAGCCGTACAGAATTTTACTTTGGACTTACAGGCGATTCTAAAGATTATTGGGCTGAAAGTGCCATGTTTATGCTGGTTGAACGCGGATCGTTGACCGCAGCCACCGTAAAGTTATATTTGGACGATAAATGGTTTGAATTCCCTGATGGAAACCAGATGAATGCTCCTTTATTGGATGGAAACTGGCATCATATGACCATTGTTTATAACGAAGCTACTTCGCTTATGAAATGGTATTTTGACGGTGCACCAATAGCTGCTCCTGCAAGCGCCACTACCCAGTTAACGGGGCCATTGCGTCTTAAGAGTGCAGGCGCCATGATTTTAGGAGGCTTTAATAAACATGCTGGAATGAGCGGACTGCAGGATTCCTGGATAAGTTCTTTTGCAGGTAATATGGACCAGTTTAGAATGTACAATACTGCACTTACAGACAGTGAAGTGCTGGCACTGTACAATAGCAGGCAATAATTAATTTACTATGATATTTAAAAAGGGCTAACAGTTTTGTTTAGCCCTTTTTAAATTATTTTGGTATCATTTAAAGTTAAAATGTTGAATCCATTGTGCAAAAGAGAGTACATTTTAATTGGTTTGTAGTGACGGTTGTTATTGTTTTAGGCATTACTGCATTCACCAGGTGTATGGACCGGGGAGCAAAACAAACAGAAGGCAACGCAGCATTACAAGCATACGAAGAATTTGCAGGCTCAAACAAATGTGTTTCCTGCCATACCGATATTTATAACAAGCATATTCAAACTGCACATTACCAAACTTCAGCGCCTGCTACTCATAGCAACATAGCGGGAAGTTTTGATAACGATAAAAATAGCATTACCTATCCCAATGGAAGCGTTATCAAAATGGAAGAAAAAGACGGCAAATTTTACCAGGTTGCCTATATGAACGGGGTTGAAGCGAAAAGACAGCCAATGGATATCGTTATAGGTTCTGGTAAAAAAGGGCAGAGTTATGCAAGCTGGAACCAGGTTAACCTCGTTCAGCTTCCTGTTACCTATTTTACACAGGCACAACAGTGGTGTAACAGTCCTGGATATCCTAATAAAATTGCTTTTAACAGGCCCATTACTTCGAGGTGTTTGGAATGCCATACAACGTATGCAGGTGAAATCATTGAAAAAGCATCGTCGAAGGCAGAAGGGTTTAAAGAAAGTGAAATTATTTACGGGGTTACCTGTGAAAAATGTCACGGCCCCGGAGCAAAACATGTGGACTACCAGGCAAAAAACCCTGCTGATACAACGGGCAGGTTTATTTTAAATCCCAGGTCATTTACAAGAGATCAAAGCTTGGATCTATGCGCCCTTTGCCACGGAGGCAAACTTGAAAAAACCAAGCCATCGTTTAGTTATACAGCAGGTGAAAAACTATCCGCTTATTTTAATTGGGATACCACCGCTAAAGTTGCAGGCAGTATTGATGTGCATGGAAACCAGCTGGGTCTGCTAAAATCAAGCAGTTGTTTTTTGCAAAGCGCAACGCTCACCTGCAACAATTGTCACAGCCTGCATGAAAATAATGACCTGTTCACCTACTCACAAAAATGCATGGACTGTCACAGTACAGAGCATGGAAATTTTTGTACAGAAAAAAGTGTATCGTTAGAAAAGAAGAAAAATAACTGTATTGACTGTCATATGCCAAAGCAGGCTTCCAGGTCAATTGCCGTTATTTTGCCAGGTCAGAATTTCATAACACCTACATTTATACGAACACACCATATTGCAAAATATGTTGAAGACACAAAAAAATTTATAGAAGGCATAGAAAACAAAAAAAACAGGAAGTAATGCAAGCAGTATTTATGGTTAAACGGGTTACGCTGAATAGATTTTACTATATGTTGCCGGTTGTATGCTGGCTGTTTTTTGGCTGCAATAAACAAGAGTCTTTGTTTTCCAGTCTTCCGGCTTCTTCCACTAACATCGATTTTGTTAATAAACTGGAAAAGCACAAAGGACTGAGTATTCTTTACTATTTATACTACTATAATGGTGGTGGTGTATCTACGGGAGATATAAATAATGATGGCTTGCCGGATGTTTACTTTACAGCTAATAATAAAGGGGGCAATAAATTATATCTAAATAAGGGCAATTTTGTATTTGAAGATATTACCGGTAAAGCAGGCGTAGCCGGCACTGCTGACTGGTGTACAGGTACTGTTATGGCTGATGTTAATGGGGATGGCTTATTGGATATTTATGTATCTACGGTAAGCAATAAATATGGTTTAAAAGGCCATAATGAGCTTTTTATAAATAATGGCAATGCTACTTTTACAGAAAGGTCTAAAGAGTTTGGGCTCGACTTATCCTGTTTTACAACACAAACTGCTTTCTTCGATTACGATCACGACGGAGACCTGGACTGCTATGTGCTGAATCAATCTCACCATCCGCATGCAAACATTGTTGATACAGCTAACCGGCGTGGTTATGATACACTGTCAGGCGACAGACTTTATAGAAACGATTTAAATGCGGGAGCAAAAAAATTCGTTGATGTTTCGGCATCAGCGGGTATTTATCAAAGCAATCTTGGTTATGGCCTTGGGATTGCCGTTACCGATTTTAATAATGACGGATGGGACGATATATATGTGGGTAACGACTTTCATGAAAATGATTATTATTATCTGAATAATGGCAACGGTACATTTACAGAAAGTGGTGCTAAGCATTTTAACCATTACAGCAGGTTCAGCATGGGGAACGACGCGGCAGATTACAATAACGATGGACAACCGGACATCATTACAGTGGACATGCTGCCCCCGGATGAAAAAGTGCTTAAAACGTATGGCAGCGATGAGAATGCCGATATCTATAAAGTAAAACTTCAACTAAATGGATACCAGCACCAGTCATCAAAAAATTGTTTGCAAAGAAACAATGGCAGCGGGGTTAGTTTCAGTGAAATAAGCTTATTAAATGGCGTTTCCGCAACAGACTGGAGCTGGTGCCCCTTGTTTGCCGATTTTGATAATGATGGCAATAAGGACTTGCTTATTACAAATGGTATTGTTAAACGGCCCGTTGACCTGGATTATGTGAAGTTTGTTTCCGACCTGAAATTAAAGGGCTTCGATAAAACAGATGCTCATGATGAGGAAGCAATTAATGCAATGCCGGATGGAGCTTCGCATCCTTTCCTGTTTAAAGGGGATGGAAAAACAGCATTCACTGATGTGAGCGAATTATGGGGAACTGGAAAAATGAAGGGATATTTTAACGGCGCTTCCGTAGCCGATTTAGACAATGATGGTGACCTTGATATTGTGATGAACTGTATCAGCTCCCCGGCAGTTATACTGAAAAATAACACGGCTAATAAGGGACATATTACCATTAGTTGCAAAAGTGCAAGTCTGAATACAAGAGGCATAGGAAGTAAAGTGTATACTTTTCAACAAAATAAGATCCAGTATCAACAGCTGATGTCTGCCAGAGGTTTTGAGTCATCATCTGAACCCCGCTTGCATTTTGGAATTGACAGTTCAGCAACTATTGACAGTATACTGATCGTTTGGCCAAGTCAAAAATACCAGGTAGTAAAAAGTATTGCGGTTAATAAAGAGCTGGTGCTTGATGAAAAAAACGCACAGGGCATTTTTATTTACAATGAATTTTTTCCGCCAGCTAAAACAAATTTTGAGAACATAACCAAACAGGCCAGCGCAAACTGGCAGCACATAGAAAATGATTTTGTTGATTTCAATATGCAGTACCTCATCCCTCATATGCAATCAACCAGGGGACCCAGGATTGCTGTTACGGATGTTAACAATGACGGCCTGGACGATTTTTATGTTTGCGGCGCAAAGGGACAGCCAGGGGCATTGATGCAGCAACAAAAAAATGGAACGTTTACCAGTACGAATATTGACTTGCTCAACCGCTTTGCAGTATGCGAAGATACAGATGCAGAATTTTTTGATGCGGATGGTGATGGCGACAAGGATCTTTGGGTAGTAAGTGGCGGCAATGAAATGCCGGTAAGTGCAGTTGCAAATACTGACCGTTT
This sequence comes from Bacteroidota bacterium, assembly GCA_029561305.1. Lineage (GTDB taxonomy): Bacteria > Bacteroidota > Bacteroidia > Chitinophagales > Chitinophagaceae > Ferruginibacter. The sequence goes on from JAKQJG010000376.1 coordinate 52,284, forward strand.
ATATATGAATGATGGCAAAGGTAATTTCACCAGTGCCTTAAACATGATTCCAAACCTTCATGAAAATAAATCATGTGTTACAGTGGCAGACATTGACAAAGATGGTGATATGGATGTCTTTGTTGGATTTTTGTCAGATCCTCAAAAGTATGGGATACCCCAGAACTCCTACCTGTTTTTAAACAATGGGAAAGGAAAATTTGAAATTGCAAGTGTTAAGGTGATGAATTTGCTGAACCTCGGACTGGTGACTTCTGCTTCTTTTGCCGATATCAACAATGACAGCTGGCCCGATCTGATAGTTGCTGGCGAATGGATGCCAGTGAAGATTTTCATTAACAATAAAGGAGCATTCACAGAAAAAAGTATACCCCAGTCATCAGGGCTATGGCAATGTCTCTATCCAACAGACATTAACAAAGACGGGCACATAGATTTTTTAGCGGGAAACTGGGGACACAACAATAAATTCTATTCAGGTAAAAACGGGCCCACCAAATTATACCTCAAAGATTTTGACAACAATGGCGCTTTTGAGCAAATTGTAACTTACAGTATCGATAATAAGGATTATACTTTTTTAGCAAAGGATGAACTGGAACGTGCGCTGCCGGTATTAAAAAAGGCCTATTTAAGTTACGGTGAAGTTGCAGGCGAAACTGTACAATATATGTTTTATGATCTTTTTAAAAACTACACCGAATTAAAGGCAGAAAATTTAGGCTCCAGCTGCTTTATTAATAATGGCAAGGGAGACTTTACAAGAATAGATTTGCCTAAAGAGCTTCAAATGGCCCCTGTTTTTTCTTTTACAGCAATACCGGACAATGGTTATATGGCTGTTGGAAATTTTTACGGTGTAATACCTTATGAAGGAAGATACGACGCTATGTACCCCACTCAATTTTCATTTGATAAACAGAGTGGCAATTTTAAGTACAGTTCAATGATGCCCGAAGTTAATGGAGAGTTCAGGGATATACAATGGCTGAATAATGCAGCGGGTTATAGCACTATTGTGCTATCAAGGAACAGCGACAGTTTATTATTTTTTAAACATATAAAATGACTATGAAAACATTTTTCAGCAGCAGGCAGTTAGCTCTGTTATTATGCACCCTTTTTTTATTTGCCGACTGCACAAAAAAAGCCGACCCGGTGCAGCCACCCGTACCCACACCTGGCACTCCCACCGGAAAAGCCGATCACTGGTTAACTACCGGCAGCCGTTCTGTTTTGCTGGGCAAACAAACAGCTCTTTCTTTTTATTCAACTTCAGCCAGAACAAACATTATTTCTGTTGACAGTGCAATAAAATATCAAACGGTGGACGGCTTTGGTTATACACTCACTGGCGGAAGTGCTTCTTTAATCAACAACTTGCCACCTGCAACAAAAAGCGATTTGCTGCAGGAATTATTCAGCAATGCTGAGAACGCCATTGCCATCAATTATTTAAGAGTTAGTATCGGTGCTTCTGATTTAAGTGCTTCCGTTTTTAGCTATGACGATCTGCAACCAGGCAATACAGATATAAACCTCGACAGTTTTAATTTATCAAAAGACACTGTTGATGTTATTCCATTATTAAAGCAAATCCTGGCCATCAACCCAAATATAAAAATTCTCGGTTCGCCATGGAGCCCACCCGTTTGGATGAAAAATAACAATAGTAGCGTTGGTGGTAGTTTGCTGCCACAATACTACGCTGTATATGCAAACTATTTTGTGAAATATATACAGGCTATGAAAGCAAATGGAATAACCATTGATGCGGTAACCATTCAAAACGAGCCCCAGCATGGAGGCAATAACCCGAGCCTGGTAATGTCTTCAACAGAGCAGGCGGATTTTATAAAGAACCATTTAGGTCCTGCTTTTCAGTCGGCAGCCATCAATACAAAAATCATTATATGGGATCATAACTGCGATAATCCGCAGTATCCTTTAAACATTTTAAATGATGCCGCTGCCCGGGCTTTTGTGGATGGATCTGCTTTTCATCTGTATGCCGGCGATATCAGTGCGCTCTCTGCTGTGCATAATGCATACCCCGACAAAAATGTTTATTTTACTGAACAGTGGACAAGTGCAACCGGTGGTTTTGATGGAGATCTAAAATGGCATTTAAAAAATGTGATCATTGGGAGTATGAGAAACTGGAGCAAAGTGGCGCTTGAATGGAACCTTGCAAATGATCCAACTTTCGGACCGCATACTGTTGGCGGATGTACAGAATGTAAAGGCGCATTAACAGTGTCGGCTTTTTCTTACACAAAAAATGTGAGCTACTATATTATAGCGCATGCATCAAAGTTTGTACCGGCCGGTTCGGTAAGGGTAAGTAGCTCTACGGTAAATAATTTAAGTAATGTGGCCTTTGTAACGCCGTCTGGAAAAAAAGTTTTGATAGTGCTGAATGAAGGAAGTACAGATGCAATATTTACCATTTCATATAAAGGAAACTTTGCTGATGCAACACTTGCAGCAGGCGCTGTTGCCACCTATGTATGGAATTAAAAAAAAATTAAATCTACTGATATGATAAAAAATACAATGCTACTGCTGCTGGCCGTCTTTCCTGCATCCTTGTTTGCCCAGCCTGTGCCTGTTGGAAAAAAGGTGGAAGTGTATACCACGGCGGAAAATACAGACAATAAGATATCAAAAGTGGAGGGTGGCTCATTTGAAAGCAAGCCACAGCCTTTGGAGAACGAGATAACTGTATTTGTTGACCCCGGGAAAAAGTTTCAAACCTATATGGGTATCGGCGCCGCATTGACAGATGCATCTGCAGAAACTTTTTATAAAATGCCCAAAGCAAAACAGGAAGAATTACTAAAGGCTTACTTCGATAAAAAAGACGGTATTGGTTATACGGTTGCAAGAACTAATATTAATAGCTGCGATTTTAGCAGCGACATGTACACATATGTGGCAGATGGGGATGCGTCATTGAAATCTTTCAATATTGAACATGACAAAAAATATAAAATTCCTTTTATTAAAGAGGCCACAAAAGCAGCAGGCGGTAAGCTCACTTTGTTTGCGAGCCCCTGGAGCCCGCCATCATGGATGAAGACCAACAACGACATGCTGCATGGCGGTAAGCTAAAACCGGAATCATACAAAAGCTGGGCATTGTATTATGCAAAATTTATCAAGGCCTATGAAAAAGAAGGCATTCCGGTTTGGGGCATCTCTGTACAAAACGAACCCATGGCAACGCAGATATGGGAAAGCTGTATTTATACAGCCGAGGAAGAGCGGGATTTTTTAAAAAATCACTTAGGGCCTACCCTTGCCAAAGAAGGACTGGCCAATAAAAAAATAATTGTGTGGGATCATAACAGGGACCTGATTTACCAGCGGGCGCAAACCTATTTCAATGATCCCGTTGCCTCAAAATATATTTGGGGTATCGGGTTTCACTGGTACGAGCCCTGGAGTGGCGGCACGCCCATGTATGATAATATGAAACTGGTAAACGAGGCATTTCCCGGTAAGAATATATTTTTTACCGAAGGCTGTGCCGAAAGTTTTACAGCTTCAGGTTATAACCGCTGGAGCCTGGGAGAAAAATACGGCAGCAATATGATCAATGATTTCAACAATGGTATGGTTGGCTTTACCGACTGGAACATTGTACTTGATGAAACAGGCGGTCCCAATCATGTCGGTAATTTTTGTTTCGCACCTGTACATGGGGACACCAAAACAGGAGAACTCATCTATACCAATGCATATTATTATATCGGCCATTTTTCAAAATTTATTAAGCCCGGAGCAAAGCGTTTAGCCTGCAGTGTTAGCAGGAGCCAGTTTTTGGCAACCGCTTTTTTAAATCCTGATGGAAAAGTAGTAACAGTAGTGATGAACCTGGGCGATAAAGAAACGTCTTACAACTTATGGATCAATGGCAAGGCGGCCGTATTGAAAGCGTTGCCACATTCAATTTCAACATTAATATTGTAATCGTGATAAACAGCAAATTTTATATCATAGCCGGTGCGGTACTCCAGTTGGCTTTTGGGGCAGGATGTAAAAAGAGCAAGGTTGAACCAACCCCGGTTCCACCCACGCCACCCGCTGTTTTGAAATTAAATTCTTTTGAGATAAATGGGCAGACCGTAGCAAGGCCCGACAGGGTGCAGTATGATGTGCCGGTTAACTCAACGATCCGGCTGAAATTCAGCAAGGCGGTAAATTATTCCACCCTTGCAGGTAATATACGGTTACAGGCATATTCCACTACTGTGCCGGTTAATATTTCTTTCTCAGGAACAGACAGCTCACAAGTACTGTTGACACCTGCCAGCACACTACAGCATATTTATCCGTATTCACTTGCTGTGCTTAGTGGAACGAAGGCCAAGGATGGGTCTGCTATTGATAAACAGTATGGGCTTTCATTCAGTACCCGTATCGACTCCAGCAATAAGTTTCCTGTTGTATCAGACAGCGTACTATTGGATATCGTACAACAGCAAACATTTAAATATTTCTGGGATTATGGCCATCCGGTGAGTGGTCTTGCAAGAGAGCGCAGCAACAGCGGCAGCGAAACCGTTACTTCCGGCGGCAGCGGCTTTGGACTTATGTGTATCCCGGCGGGTATCAACAGAAACTTTATCACAAGAAGTGAGGGATTGCAACGTATGCAGACCATTGTTGGATTCCTGAAGAATACGGCCCAGAAATTTCATGGCGCTTTTCCGCACTGGTTAAATGGTACAACCGGCACCGTTATACCCTTTAGTACAAAGGATAATGGAGCTGACCTGGTGGAGACATCTTACTTAATTGCGGGGCTGCTCACCACACGCCAGTTTTTTAATGGGGCAGATGCAATAGAAACTGCTTTAAGATCTGATATCAACAGCATAGTTGACAATGTAGAGTGGGATTGGTTCCGGAATGGCGGGCAAAATGTTTTGTTCTGGCACTGGAGTCCCACTTATAACTGGGAAATGAACCTCCCCATTAGAGGGTGGAATGAATGTTTGATAACTTATATCATGGCTGCTTCATCCACCACGCATTCTATTCCGCAAGCAGTATATACCAATGGTTTCGCAAGAAATGGCGCTATGCAGAACGGAGCAGTTTATTATGGCTATAACCTGCCCTTGGGCCCGGCTAATGGAGGACCCCTGTTCTTATCGCATTACTCTTTCCTGGGCGTAAATCCCAATGGGTTAAGTGATCCCTATGCAAACTATCAAACACAGGTTGTGAATCATACCAAGATCAATTACGAGTATTGCAAGGCCAATCCTTTAGGTTATTTTGGCTATAGCAATTCCAGTTGGGGGCTTACAGCCAGCGACGTATTTAATGGTTACAGGGCAAACTCGCCATCAGATGACCAGGGTTATATAGCCCCAACTGCTGCTCTTTCTTCTTTTCCCTACACACCTGCTGAAAGCATGAATGCACTCAAATTTTTCTATTACACCATGGGAGATAAATTGTGGGGCGCATATGGTTTCAAAGATGCCTATACACTTAATTTTCCTCAATGGTTTGCTGATTCTTATTTAGCTATAGACCAGGGGCCGGTAGTGATCATGATAGAAAACTACAGAACCGGGCTGATATGGAATTTACTGACCAGTTGCCCCGAAGTAAAAAGTGGAATGAGAACATTAGGGTTTTCAGCACCTTACCTGTAAAGTTTATGAATGAATTAATACCGGAAATATAGCGGCTGTTCATTGCACGACTTCCAGTTGTTTTTTTCGATTATAAGAAATTACAGGAATTGACCCCTAAAAATTTACCCGTTAAGAAAAAAAAGATCATGCTGCAATATGTAAAAAAATCCCTGCTACTCCTGTTGGTATGCCTGTATATTAATGCCACGGCACAGCAAGAGATAAAAGTAATGAGTTTCAATATCCGCCTGGATGTGGCATCTGACGGCGAAAACCGCTGGGATGCAAGAAGAGATAAAGTGGCCGCTTTAATGAATTATTACGAAGCGGACTTCATTGGTGCACAGGAAGTGCAGCATCACCAGCTGCAATATTTATTAACGGTACTCAAGCGGTACAGTTCTATCGGTGTAGGAAGGGATGATGGAAAAGAAGCCGGTGAGTATTCCAATATATTTTACAATAAGGAAAAATTTGATGTGTTGCAACAATCAACTTTTTGGTTATCACCAACACCAGATTCAGTTTCGTTTGGCTGGAATGCTAACTGCCGAAGGGTTTGCACCTATGGGCTGTTCCAGGATAAAAAAACAAAACAAAAGCTTTGGGTTTTCAATACGCATTTCGATCATTTAGGTGACACCGCAAGATTGGAATCTGCAAAACTGATAACTGAAAAAATTCAACAGCTAACCTCAAATACGCATCCCATTATACTTACAGGTGATTTTAATTCTAAGCCAACCGAAGCCCCGGCAGTATATATGACAAGCCACTTTAGAAGTGCAAGAGACAACAGCCAGGAAAAAGCATATGGCCCGGCAGATACCTGGAATGGTTTTGCATTTAATAAAAAGCCCGATGGTTGCATTGATTATATTTTTATGTCTCAACATTCAAGTGCCACAGTAAAAAAATTTGCCACCATCACAGATTCGTATGATATGAAATATCCTTCAGATCATTTTCCAATTCTTGCAACGATTGTTTTAAAAAAATAATGCCATGAAATTATCAAATAACTACTCCCGGTTTTTTGTAGCGCTGGTTTTTTACTCCGCCATCGGCTTTTCTTCCTGTGCACAGGTGGCCGCTCCTCCAAAGCAGGAGAAGAAACCCACTGCACTAAAACAACTGTCAGATTCTGCCCTGCTTGATTTAGTGCAGGAGCAAACCATCAAATATTTTACCGAAGGGGCTGAGCCCGTAAGCGGTATGGCAAGAGAACGTTTTCATGTTGACAATAATTATCCCGAAAATGATAAGCATATCATCACAAGTGGCGGCAGCGGCTTTGGGGTAATGTGCTTACTGGTGGCCATGGAACGGAAATTTATTACAAGGGAAGATGGAGTGAACCGTTTAGAAAAGATGGTTGGATTTCTTGAAAGGGCCGACAGGTTTCATGGTGCCTGGCCACATTGGTGGAATGGCGAAACAGGTAAGGTAAAACCATTCAGTAAGAAAGATAACGGCGGCGATCTGGTGGAAACATCTTTTATGCTGCAGGGGCTGCTTTGTGCAAGACAATATCTGAAAGACGGCAACGACCGGGAACAAAATCTGGCTATCAGAATGGATAAGCTTTGGAAAGATGTGGAGTTCGATTGGTACCGTAATGGCAAAAATGTACTCTACTGGCACTGGAGCCCGGAATACAACTGGGAGATGAATTTTCCGGTTCGTGGTTATAATGAATGTTTGATAATGTATGTTTTGGCAGCATCTTCGCCAACACATGGCGTGCCTGCAGAAGTATACCATGAAGGCTGGGCCGAAAACGGGAACATTAAATTTCCGCACAATGCCCTGGGATACCCGTTACAGTTACGTTACCAGGGAAATCCACCCAACGGAGCGCCCTTGTTCTGGTCGCACTATTCTTATTTGGGTCTTAATCCTAAAGGGCTGAAGGATCAATACACCGATTATTGGCAGGAAAATACCAGCCAAACAATGATCAACTACAAATGGTGTGTTGATAATGTAAAAGAGTACAAGGGATATGGAAAAAACAGCTGGGGGCTCACTTCCAGTTATTCCGGTAAATTTTATGCTGGTCATGCACCCAATCCTAATGACGACCTGGGAGTAATATCACCAACTGCTGCTTTGTCTTCATTTCCTTATTCACCCGAACAGTCAATGGCTGCAATGAAACACTGGTATTATGATATGAACAATCAACTTTGGGGACCTTTTGGTTTTTATGACGCTTTCAGCGAAACCGATAATTGGTTTCCCGTTAAATATTTAGCGATTGACCAGGGACCCATACCAGTGATGATCGAAAACTATCGCAGCGGGTTATTATGGAATTTATTTATGAGCTGTCCCGAAGTGCAAACTGGTTTAAAAAAACTGGGATTTGAAACACCAGCTTTGAAATAATAATTCAGTCAATTTTTTATACTATTATCATGTTTCATCAACGATTGCTTTTCGTTTTTCTAACTATATCTGCTCTGTGTACAGCACAAGAGTATGAATACAATTACAGCTTTTTCAGGAACAGCCCTGTGGCAGGTCACTATTTTTATAGCAAAGCGACAAGTACAGGCAATGCAGCGATTGAAAATATTGACCAGCGCCTTCCTGTGAGCGAAAAGATTTTTCATACTGCAGGTAATGCTTTGAAACTCCGGTATAAAAATGCAACGGGTGGAAAATGGGAAGCAACCCTGTCACATAATTCAATACGGGGACAGGATCATTTTAAAAAAGCTGCTTTCTTTTCCTGCTGGGTCTTTGTTGAAACAGCTGGTACAAAAGAAACGGATTTGCCCATCATACAGTTTATAAAGTCTGACAGCACGCTGTCTTTACCTTTTTTTCTTGCTGTACCGGACAAAAAGAAATGGCAACAGGTAAAATTATCTACATCGGTTAACAGTAACACAGGCGATGATAAAGTGAGTTTTAATGCCGGAGATATTATTGGCGTTATTTTTTCGCAGCGCACGGGTGCCGGAGCAGGTGAGCACATTATGTACATCGACGACATCGGATTTCTTTCAACAGAAGCACCAGCCCCTGTTGCTGCTGTTCCGTTGATAGTTGATGCTAAAGGTTATGCAAAACATATTGATATTTCATGGAAGCCGGTTACAGACGGCAACGTTCATTTAATAAATATATTCCGTTCATCTAACGGAAAAGATTACACGAGTGTTGGTGTTCAACAACCTTACATTAACCGGTATGCTGATTATACTGGCGAAACGGGTAAGAAGTATTTTTACAAAATCAGTTATGTCAATAGCGATTTCGCCGAGACTAAACGATCGGCACCAATTGCAGCATCTACAAGAGCAATGAGTGACGATGAATTGATGACCATGGTACAGGAAGCCAGCTTTCGCTATTACTGGGAAGCGGCAGAGCCCAGCAGCGGCCTTTCAAAAGAAAATATTCACGGCAGGCATAATATGATTGCTTCTGGTGCTTCGGGATTTGGTATTATGGCATTGCTGGTGGGTACCGAAAGAAAATTTATAACAAGGCAACAATCCGTTGAAAGGTTTGTAAGGATTGTAAACTTTTTAGACAAAGCAGAAACATTTCATGGTGCCTATCCGCATTTTATTGATGGAACAACAGGAATGGTGGTGCCATTTTTTGGGAAAAGGGATAATGGTGCCGACCTGGTAGAAACATCTTTCTTAATGCAGGGTTTACTCGCTGCAAGGCAATACTTTTCAGGAATTGATGCAAATGAAACATTGATCAGGAATACAATTGACAAAATATGGAAGCGGGTGGAATGGAGCTGGTTTAAACAATATCCCGACAGTAAATTTTTATACTGGCATTGGTCACCCGACCAGGAATGGGTAATTAACCACAACCTTATTGGCTGGAATGAAACGATGGTGACCTATTTGCTTGCTATAGCTTCACCAACATATGCTGTTCCGGCGAGTATGTATTATAGTGGCTGGGCTAACCAGGACAGTACTGGTCAACAATATCGCAGCAGCTGGGGACAAACTGCCGATGGCTCCATGTACAGCAATGGTAAAACCTATGGTGGAGTAAAACTGGATGTTGGCGTATCTAATGGCGGACCGTTGTTTTTTACGCACTACTCTTATTTGGGTTACGATCCGCATGCGATCAATGACAAGTACACTAACTATTTTAAAAACAATCAAAACATAGCCCGTATTAATTACAACTATTGCGTTGAAAATCCATTGCACATTAAAGGCTATGGTGACAGCGCCTGGGGACTAACGGCAAGCGATGGCCCATTTTCATATTCGGCTGATGAACCGGTTAAATGGCAGGACCACAAAAAAATCACTCCCACTGGTGCCATATCGTCTTTCCCTTATCTGCCTGCAGAAGCCATGAAAGCAATAAAGAATTATTATTTTAATTACGGCAATCTTATCTGGGGGGAATACGGGTTTAAAGATTCCTTCAGTCCTGAGATGAACTGGTGTTCTGAAATTTATATGGGATTGAACCAGGCACCTATGACGGTTATGATAGAAAACCACCGCACCGGTCTGATCTGGAAATTATTTATGAGCAGCCCGGAAATAAAAGCAGGATTAGAAAAATTGGCAGCGGAAACATCCAGGCAGTAAATGAAAATGCCTCCACCGTTTATTTTTTTGCAAGAAACTCCTTTTTATACTTTACCGGGTTCATATTATAATAGTTTAAAAACTGCCGGTTAAAATTAGAGATATTGTTGTACCCGCATTCATAACAGATATGGGTTACTGCCATATCACTTTCAATCAGCAGCTTCGCAGCCTTTTGAAGACGAAGTTCTTTTACAAATTCTGAAAAAGTTTTACGGGTACGCAGCGCAAAAAAACGGGAGAAGGCATTCGGGTTCATTTGTGCAACCATCGCCGCTTCATCCAATGTGATATTGTTTTCAAGATTGGCCACCACCCAGTTAAGCACATTGCACATGCGGGTGGATTCTTTTTCATTAAAACCCGTGTATGGCGACTGGGTGATATGGCGGCAGTCCTTTTTTGCAGCAGCTATTTCATGCAGGATTTCTACCAGGCACATCCATTTTTTTAAGCCCGAAGCAGCAACAATATCAATTAATTTTTTACTGATGGATTGATTGGTCTTGCCTGTTATTTCAATGCCATAAGCAGACTGTTCAAAAAGTTTGCTTAGCGCAGCTGCTTCTGGCAATTGCAGAAAATCATTGCCCAGTGAGGCTTCGCTAAAATGTATTACGATTGACTGTGCTCTTAATTTAGAACCATTGTCATAATACCTGTCATCATTGCGGTAGGTATGTGGAATGTTGGAGCCTAGAAATGCAAGGTTGCCAGGCCTGAAATCTGAAATATCATCACCGATAAAGCGCTTGCCGGTGCTTTCCGTAACAAGCACAATTTCCATTTCAGGATGATAATGCCAGGGCGTGGGATAATAGTGGTAATCAAAATGTTTGACTACAAACGATTGTCCTTTTTCCTTCGGTAAATGTTCCAGTGCAGGTTTCATCGTAAAAGATATTATTATATTATAAAGATATAAAAAATGACGTCTTTTTTGCTAAGATAGTATCATTTTGTGCTCTAATAATGGTGGTTTAACGTTTTGGGTGTAAGTACTTTTGAACAGGATTGCTCAACTTGATGATGCTATATGAATAAACAAATGCTTTTATATGCGTTGGTTTCGCTTTCACTATTGGTAAGTACCAAAAGTGCAGCGCAAAAGAAAAATAAAGTTGTTTTTGTAATTGCCGACGGCATTCCAGCCGACCTTTTAGAACAGATTAACCTTCCCGCTTTAAAGATGATTACTAAAACCGGGGGGTACGCCCGTGCGCATGTAGGTGGTATGAAAGCAGGTTACTCAGAGACACCCACCATCTCTGCCGTAGGATACAATAGTTTGCTCACCGGTACCTGGGTCAACAAACACAATGTATGGGGCAACGAAATAGAAGCGCCGAATTATAACTATTGGAATATTTTCCGCCTGTTGAAAGCGCAATTTCCACAAAAGAAGACAGGCATTTACTCTACCTGGCTTGATAACAGGACAAAGTTGATAGGCAGTGATGCAAAAGCCGCCGGCAACATCATGCCTGATATCATTTATGACGGGATGGAATTGGATACTATCAATTTTCCACATGATGCATTTGGATTCTTTTACAATGTGATTGACGATTCTGTTGCTAACAGAACAGCGGCCTCTATAAAGAATGATGCACCAGATCTGTCGTGGGTATATTTAGAATACACTGATGAGATGGGCCACCGTCACGGTAATGGCGACACGCTTGCCAATGCTGTAAGACTTTTCAATGATAAATTTAAAACCATTTGGGAAGCCATTGAATACCGCCAGCAAAATTTTAATGAAGATTGGCAGCTATGGATAACCACAGACCATGGCCGGGAAGACAATGGTTATCACCACGGCGGGCAAACAGACAGGGAACGAACTACCTGGATTGCTACCAATGCAAAAAACCTCAATCAATATTTCTTTAAAGGCAATCCCGGTATTATTGATATCATGCCCACGATGGCAAAGCATCTTGACATAAAGATCCCAAGAGAGAAACTGGTAGAAGTGGATGGCGTTTCATTAACAGGTACATTATCCGGCACCAATGCAACGGCCACGCTGGAAAAAAACAACATCACTGTTTCCTGGAATGTAATCGATAAAACCGGCATGGCAAAAATCTGGATAAGTACCACCAATAATTTTAAAGAGGGTAAAAAAGATCATTACAAACTGGTAAAAACAGTGCCTGTTGCCAGTGGAAAAGCAGTGGTTGATGTGAAAACAATGCCATCAAAGTTTTGTAAAGTGTTAGTGGAGATGCCGTATAATTTTTTGAATGTGTGGGTGGGCCCGCAGCCTCCCCAAACCCCTCCCAAGGAGGGGCTTTAGAACCTGCTAATAATAAGTAGTTTTTAAATAGCTTGGAGTGGCTCTCCTTGGTGAAGGAATAAACGTTGAAATGCTTAGTTACAAAAGTTGATGATTTGTGTAAGCCGGGCCTCCCTCTATATTGGAGAGGGAACGAGAGTGAGGCTTGCTGTAATGCTTAATTACAAAAGATGAATAAATAATTAAAGCCGGGCCTCCCTCTTCCCTATAGCTTTCGGGAGAGCGGGAACGAGGGTGAAGCGGATGTTGGTACAAGTGAGTAAACCAACAACAAAAATTGTACGGCGGACAAGAAAAACGATATCGATTAAAAAAGCCAGTGCCCGGCACAAAAAATAAAAAAGTAAAATGATGATAAAGAGATTTTCCATCGCAGTTGTTATTCTTTTCACAGCAAATATCTGCATTGCACAAAAAAGCAGTTCCCTCACTAAGGGCAAATATGGTGATGGTCCTGATAGTATTGCCCCGGTTGGTATTATAAAAAACCTCACCGATGACCAATTGCTGGAAACCGTACAAAAGCAAACTTTCCGTTTTTTCTGGCATGGTGCACATCCGCACAGCGGTCTGGCATTGGAAAGAAGCAACAGCGTGCGTGCAGAACATTACTGGGATTATATCAATGAAGCATGGGATGAACCCAATTTCAGCACCACAGAATTTGGCAAAGATGCAGGCGCTATCGGCGGCACAGGTTTTGGGATAATGAGCACCGTGGTGGCAGTGGAAAGAGGCTGGATTGGAAGAGATACCGCTGTCAGAAGACTGATCAGGATCGCAGACTTTTTGATCAATGCCGATTGTTATCATGGTATTTATCCGCATTTTATGAATGCCCGTACAGGCAAAACAATTCGTTTCGACAGGCTGGATGATGGAGCTGATATTGTAGAAACCTCTTATTTAATAATGGGGTTTTTATGTGCAGGCGAGTACTTTAATAAAGATGTGCCAAGAGAGGTCTACTTAAGAAAACGCATCAACCAGATATGGGGCGCTGCTAACTGGAACTGGCACACGAACAACGAAAAGAAACTCTACTGGCACTGGAGTCCTACCAATGGCTTTGATATGAACTTTCCTGTGTGGGGATACAATGAATGTTTGATCACCTATATTATGGCTGCTGCTGCACCCAATCCTTATAAAGCTATTTCTCCTGATGCCTACAACGGCACCTGGACGGGCAGCCCCGGGTTTAAAAGCGACAGTTCATATTATGGATATAAACTTCCACTGGGTAATTATGGAAGGGATATGGGCGGACCATTGTTTTTTGAACAATATACATTCCAGGGTATAGACCCCAATGGGTTAACAGATTCTTTGGGCAATGATTATTTTATGCAAGGTAAAAACCATACCCTCATCAACCGGGCATATTGTATTGATAACCCCGGCAAGTTTAAAGGGTACAGCGAAAAATGCTGGGGCTTAACAGCAGGCGACAGTTACAAAGGTTACCTGGCGCACAGCCCTCAAAACGACCGTGGCGTGATACAGCCTACTGCTGCTATTTCTTCCATGCCTTATACGCCTAAAGAAAGTATGGAAGCATTAAGGCATTTCTATTACGGTTTGGGAGATAAGATCTGGAGTAAGTATGGATTTGTGGATGGCTTCAGTATTCACCATAACTGGTACGCCAAATCGCATTTGGCCATCGACCAGGGACCGATCGTAACTATGATTGAAAACCAACGTACCGGTTTGCTGTGGAAATTATTTATGAAAAATACTGATGTGCAGCGTGGGTTGAAAAGACTTGGCTTCAGCAGTACAAAGTGGCAACTAAAATAAAATTAAGTACGAATGCAAAGGCGCAATTCAAGATTAGTATTGGTAATGGTATTGCTGGCAACAGCAGTAGCAGCCGTATATTTTTTGATGCCTTCAAAAAATAAAATTGATTTTAATGCACAGGTAAAGCCCATCTTCAACAAGAACTGCATCGCCTGTCATGGTGGAGTAAAGCAGCAATCAGAATTTAGTTTGCTGTTCAGGGAAGAAGCGTTGAGAAAAGCAAAATCCGGTAAGTACCCGATAGTACCGGGTGATGCAGGCGGGAGCGAACTGATCAAACGGATAAAGGCAAAAGATGAAGAAGAGAGAATGCCATATAAACATGAACCATTGTCTGCAGGCGAAATTGCCATACTGGAACAATGGATTGACGAAGGCGCTTTATGGGGAACACATTGGGCTTACTTACCAGTGGAAAAGCCAACCATACCTGCCGAAAAAAATGACTGGATTAAAAATAACATTGATCAATTTGTATTTAGCAAATTGCAGGAAGAAAAATTAACGCCGGCTGCAGAAGCGGACAAAGCAACCTTGTTGAGAAGGGTAAGCCTTGATCTGACTGGTTTGCCGCCGGATGAAAATACCGCTGCAAAATTCCTGGGTGATAAAACTTCGAAGGCTTATGAAAATTTAGTGGATGATCTGTTGGCATCGCCTGCTTATGGAGAGAGATGGACAACCATGTGGCTTGACCTTGCCCGCTATGCAGACACCAAGGGATACGAAGCTGACCGGTCAAGATCTATTTGGCTCTACCGCGACTGGCTGATCAAAGCATTCAATGCAGATAAGCCTTATAATGAATTTCTGACAGAGCAGATTGCAGGCGATTTAATGCCAGGTGCAGATGACGATCAATACAT
>JAKQJG010000413.1 GCA_029561305.1 Bacteroidota bacterium
AAAAACCTGGCTACCGCAGGAGGACAGGATGTAAGTCAGCTAATGGGGGTGATAGAGAAAGTGAGGTCATTATTATAACAAACTTCTTTATTGAATCAAAGGGAAGTAGCTGTTACTTCCCTTTTTTAATACTTCTACATGCCAATCATTTTACAAACAGAACGCCTCTGCCTCCGTCAATTTACAGAAGCGGATGCGCCCATTATTTATCATCTCAATACCCAGCCCGGCGTATTACAATATGTTCCCGAGCCGCTGCTTACATCTGAAGAACATGCAAAAGAAGTGATCATCAATATTATCTTGCCACAATACAAAAACAATCTTGGCAGGTGGGCGGTGCATTTAAAAGGCAACGATGAGTTTATTGGCTGGTGCGGTTTAAAACTGCTGAATAACGAAATTGATTTAGGCTACCGCTTTCTTCCATCTGCATGGGGCAAAGGTTATGCAACGGAAGCTGCAAAAGCAGCATTGCAATATGGTCACCAGCAATTGCAACTTAAAAAAATCATTGCCCATGCGCATGTAGATAATATTGCTTCGCAAAAAGTGCTGGAAAAGATCGGGATGCAGTTTGTTGGTGAAGGGATAGATGAAGGCGTTCCGGTAAAAGGTTATGCTTCATTCGGCAACATGCTTTAATTTTACCGGGTATGATCAATTATAACCCCAAAGAATGGTTCACGTTTATCTTTCGCTTTCATAAAGCTGACACCTTTCGCAAATTATTTCCGCTGATAATAGCTGTATGTATTTACTCCGGCATTATTGCATTTCTTGAAAAAGAAGTATTTCAGCTAACTGACAAAAGCTATCTCAAAAACATACCGGTGATGCACAACCTGCTGGGCTTCGCCATTTCTATGCTGCTGGTTTTTCGAACCAATACAGCTTACGACCGCTGGTGGGAGGGCCGCAAACTCTGGGGCAGTCTGGTTAACAACAGCCGCAACCTGGCCATCAAGCTGGCGGTGATGCTCCCCGAATCTGAAACTGAACAACGGGCGTTTTTCCGAAAAACCATTCCGGCCTATGCGTATTCGTTATTTAATCATTTAAGATCCGAGAAAACAAGGATAGAACTATTTGAAGACGACATCAAACATCCTTTGTTTAAAAAAATCAACACCGAAAAACATATTCCCAACCAGGTGGCACTGCTTATGTTTCAGCACCTGCAACAATTATATAAAGAAGGAAAGATCAATGGAGATCAGATGATCATTTTGAATGCAGAAATGCAGTCCTTTACAGATATATGCGGCGCCTGCGAAAGAATCAAGAACACCCCTATACCCTTTTCTTATAGTGTATTTATCAAAAAATTCATCTTCTTTTATGTGATGACGCTGCCCATTGGTTATGTATTCAACCTTGGATATTATGTAATACCTGTAGTGGCGCTGATCTTTTATGTACTGGCGAGTTTGGAATTGATCGCAGAAGAAATTGAAGATCCTTTTGGTGGCGACAGCAATGATGTGCCCACAGAAAAGATCGCCATGAATATACACAAACATGTATCGGAAATTCTTTAGTACACAGTACAGCCTGCACAGATTTACACAGAAAAAAAGTTGTTGCCACGAATCACACGAATCTGCACGAATGAAAATAAAGTTTGTCAGTATCATTCCTGATTCGTGTCCATTCGTGTAATTCGTGGCTAAACATTCTGTATTAATCCACGCTGTGACCCACCTTGTCTTTGGCCCTGACCCGTGGCCAATAAAAGTTTTGTTAAAGGATAAATTTTATTTACGAAATATTTCGCAGATTGATTTCTTTCCCTATTTTTGACCTACTAAACACTTCGTAATTAAAATTATAAGTATGAAAAAGATAACAATTGCATTACTGGCTGCCGCGGTACTTCCCTTTACCAGTATGGCGCAGGACGGGAAAAATGAGAAAGAGGTAATCATTGAAAAAAAGATCGATGGCGATAAAAAGGGAACAAAAGAAACCCAGGAGATCGTTATCCGCAAGAGTGGAGAAAAAGACATTAAACTAAAAGTGGAAATTGATGGGGACAATATCACGGTGAACGGTAAGCCGTTAAGTGAGTTTAAAGACAAAGATATCACCATCAACAAAAGAAAAATGATGATAACTGACGACGGTAATTCAATGAGCTGGAACTTTGGCGGCGGTGAACAGGACTGGGAAAAATGGGGAGAGCAGTTTGGAGAAAATTTCAGCCGCAATTTCAATTTTAATTTTAATGAAGACGGCGATAAGGATGGGGCATTCTTAGGTGTAACCACAGAAAATGATGCGGATGGTGCTAAAATTACCAATGTAACAAAAGGCAGTGCTGCTGAAAAAGCAGGTCTTGCTAAAGATGATATTATCACCAAAATAAATGAAGAAAAAATTGCCGGTCCAGAGGCCTTGTCGGATGTTATTGCTTTCAAAAAGCCGTCGGACGAAGTAAAAGTGACCTATAAGAGAAACGGAAAATTAAAAACAGTAACGGCTGCATTGGGCAAAAGAAAATCAACCAGGTCACAATCTTTTGGCAGCACTTCACCAAGGGTTTTTTCTTTCAAAGCGCCAGGTTCGCCAAGGGGACTTGCACCAAATATGGAAGGGCTGCAAGAGGAAATAGCTGAAATGCAGGACAACGCCATGATGCACGCTTTTCCCGGCAGGAAAAAAATAGGCCTTAAGATACAGGATACGGAAGAAGGCAATGGAGTACAAGTGATGAATGTAGAAGACAGCAGTGCGGCAGCAACAGCAGGTTTAAAAAAAGACGATATCATCACGGAAATAAATGGAAAAAAGATCAGCAACACTGATGACGCCAGGGAAGAATTGTTTCCGGATGAAGACAAAAGAGTATATAAAGTAAAAGCGCTCCGAGGAGGAAACGAGATGTCATTTGATATAAAGATCCCAAAGAAACTGAAGACCGCCAATTTGTAAGTATAGCCATTTAGCGGGTGCCCCCCAACTGCGTTGGAGGGCATTTTTTATTGTGCACACAGGGGCGCTGAGTACGCCGGGGAAATTTTAAGGCTTATACAATCCTGCAAATTTCTTCTCTGTACCTGCTCCCTGTTATTGCTTACATTTGCTTCTAAAGAGGAGAAGATCTTGACTGATATTATTCAATTATTACCCGATCACATTGCTAACCAGATTGCCGCCGGAGAGGTAATTCAACGCCCGGCCAGCGCTGTAAAAGAACTGCTTGAAAATGCAGTGGATGCTGGGGCTACAGAAATACAACTAATAGTAAACGATGCCGGCAAGGCCCTGGTGCAGGTAATTGACAATGGTAAGGGGATGAGTGAAACGGATGCCCGGATGGCTTTTGAACGCCATGCCACTTCCAAAATAAAAAACATTGATGATCTCTTTCATATCAAAACAATGGGTTTTCGTGGAGAGGCGCTGGCAAGTATTGCAGCAGTGGCACAGGTGGAAATAAAAACAAAAACGGCGGAAGCCGTTGCCGGCACTTATATAGAAATTGAAAACAGTGCCGTAAAAAAACAGGAACCCATCGCATGGCAGCCTGGCACCAGCATTGCTATGAAAAACCTGTTCTTTAACGTGCCTGCCCGCCGCAATTTTTTAAAAAGCAATGCTGCAGAGTTGAGGTATATCATTGATGAATTTATCCGGGTGTCTATGGCATTTCCTGATATTTTCTTTTCACTCACCAGCAACGGGCAACAGGTTTATCATTTAGAGAAAGGTTCCTTAAAGCAACGGATCGTTCAGATACTGGGGAATAACTACAATGCAAAACTGGTAAGCATTAAGGAAGAAACCGACTACATGAATATTTATGGATTTGTTGGTAAACCTGAAACAGCGAAAAAAACAAGGGGCGATCAGTATCTTTTTGTAAACAACCGTTTTATCAAAAGCGCCTACCTCAATCATGCTATCATGAATGCTTTTGACCAGATGATAGCCAAAGACAGTTTCCCGATGTATGCTTTGTTTTTTGACCTGGATCCTTCCCAGATCGATATCAATGTACACCCAACCAAACAGGAGATAAAATTTGAAGACGAAAAAATTGTATATGCTTTTGTACAGAGTGCAGTAAAGCATGCACTGGCGCAATTCAGCATCACCCCTGCGTTGGATTTTGAACTGGATGCTGGTATTCAGCTACTGGATGCAGTGAACAAACCATTCACAGACGAAAAAAAGTCCAGTGCCACTTCATCTTCTTTGTACAGCACTTTTACACAAAAGCACCAGGCGCACTTTGTAGAAAACAAAAGTGAACTGAAACACTGGAAGGATTTTTATGCTCCTGCACCCGAAAAGTCTTTTGAATCGCTAACCGAAAAACACGGCATAAATGATAGTGCTGAAACAAAAACAGACCCTGCTCATTCACCACTTGCCATTCAGCACTCAAACCACCCGGTAGTTGCTGTTCACGGCCAAATACACAATAGTTACATCGTTGTACAAAATGATACCGGCGTTCTGCTTATCCACCAGCAAAATGCACATGAAAGGATATTATACGAACGATTTCTAAAAGCCACCGATGGCAAGCCGATTGCCACGCAGCAAAGCCTGTTTCCAACCACCATGCAACTAACGGCTATGGATACAGTTATTTTAAATGAATTATTACCTGATTTACATGCTTTAGGCTATCATTTAGAACCTTTTGGCAACAATGCTTTTGTTATACAGGGCACGCCGGCCGATGTGTTGCAGGGAAATGAAAAGCTGGCCATTGAAAAAATGCTGGAGCAGTATAAACATTTTAGTACTGACCTCAAATATAGTAAAAGGGAAAAACTGTTGCGCTCGCTTGCCTGGCAGCAATCCATCAAAGCAGGCACATCACTTACACAAAAAGAAATGCAGGCACTGGTGGAAGACCTGTTTCAGTGTGCTGCGCCGAATATTACACCCACCGGAAAACCCACTTATACTGAATTTAAGAAAACGGATTTGGATAAGCTGTTTGGGAGGTAGTATGGTTCAGGTCGCTTTAAGCGCCCCGCCCCTATTAATGCAAACCCCCGGTAGACACCGGGGGTTTAGTTTTCTTTGTATGATTATTGAAACCTTCCTAAATTTTCTGGAACCGGGTAAAGCATACCCTTCCATTATACATCACCCTCACCGTGTAAAATCCAGGCACCAAATTCTGAATACCCAGGGCCACCAGGTTATTTCCGGTAACACCTGTTTGCGTAAACTGCATCATTGGCATTCCCTGCATATTAAATACGGTGGAAGAGACTATACCAGGCGCATCCAGCTGTACATTGAATGACACGAGGTTATGCGCAGGGTTGGGATAGGCCGTGAGCATACATTGTGCCGGCGTGCTGGTGCTGAATATCCTTACTTCATCGCAATACTCTTTTACACAGTTGGTAGAGAACGCTCCTCGTACACAAACCCTGTACAAACCTGTATCAGGAAATACATATACCGGATTGTTTTGATTTACAGTGAAAGCAGTACCGCCATTTACCGGGGTAAAAGACCAATGCTGGTTGTAGAAAGGGGCATTGCCCGTTGCAAAGAAGAATAATTTATTGGGCATGTAATCATCCCGGCGGTAACCAAACTCCAGCCTGAAACTGTCGCAGTTTACCGGCGGTATTACATTGCCCGGTACAAATATGGAATCGCAGTAGGTACGGGTACAAATATTACCCTGGGTAACAGTGAGGCATACCCCATAACGGCCCGGCATTGCATATTCATGCACTGCATTCCATGTATTGGAGGAACTGCCATCGCCAAAATTCCAAACTGCATTCCCGGTTGTTGTTGCAGAACCTGTAGTATTAACAAAATATACTTTTCGCCTGTTGGCAGAATCGAGCCGGGTAACAAAAACCGGCTGTATGGTACAACTGTCAACAATAGAAGGCTGCACCACAATTACCTGGCAAGTGTCTTTTATACAATTGGCCAATTGCGCTCTCAGGCATACTGTGTAAGTGCCAGGCTGTGCATATTGATGTTCCGGACTAAAAGCTGTACTATTACTGCCGTCACCAAAACTCCAGTTAATAAATACGTTTGCTGTAAGCGGATTGGTTTGATTGATGAAATGTATCACCCTGTTGTTTGCAGAATCTGTGCGCCAGCTAAAATCAACCAGTAACTGGTCACAAACATCAGGCTGACCTGTTACTACAATCGTTTTGCAAACCTGTCTTTCACACAAAATATTGATACTGCCTGGTATGGCCTTTTTAACCAGCAGGCAAACCGTGTAGGTGCCAGGATTTGCATAGGTATGAGTAGCACCAGTGATTGACATTTCGATGGGTGATCCATCACCAAAATTCCAGAAGCTTGAATCGGCACCCGTTAAAGGAACAGAAGTATTGGTGAACTGGTAAATATTACCAGGACCACCATTTACAGAATCACTCAGGTAAGTAAAGTCGGCTACCAGGTTGCAGGTATTGGTTTGCTGTACCACTATGGTCCTGCAAAATTCCCTTACACAAGCCACGGTATTTGTGCCCGGAATAATTTTTTTAACAACCAGGCAAACATTGAAAGCGCCAACGCCCGTATAGGTATGCGTTAATGTTGTGGAAGAGGCATATTCCACTGGAGTGCCATCACCAAAGCTCCAGAAGCTTGAATCGATAGTGGATAATCCAGTAGTAGTGTTTGTGAATACGAACGTGCTGCCAGGGTTTGTTGGTAGAGAGTCCCTTTCTGCAGTAAAGTTTACAACAATATTGCAAGGCTGCGGTTGTATGGTTACCATCCGGCAAAGCTCCCTCACACAGGGTGCAGATGTATTGGTTTGAGCCTTTCTTATAATAAGGCATACAGAATATGATCCTGGTTGATTATACGTATGAACAGGGTTTAATTCAGTTGATGTACTGCCATCACCAAAGGTCCAGCGTACAGAATCGGCAGCAGTAAGCGGTGTACTATAGTTAGTGAAGAAAACGGTGTTATTGATCACACTATCATCAAAATTAACTACCAGGTTGCAGGTATTGGGTTGCTGCACCAGTACGGACTGGCAATACTCATCCACGCAAGGTGCTGCACCCGGCACCTGTGTTCTTTTCACCCGCAGACATACCTGGTAGGTTCCTGCCAGGTTGTAACTGTGTACCGGGTTGAATACATTAGAAGAAGTTCCATCACCAAAAGTCCATCGAACACTGTCAACGGCGGTGAGCCCTTGTGTGAGATTGGTAAAGGAAAAGGAGTTGAATGAACTGCTGTCTCTTTGAGCTGTAAAGAAAGCCTGCAGGTTGCACTGCACCTGTGGTGTATCCACCAAAATACTTTGGCATACCTGCCGCTCACAAATGGCATTGGTAGTGCCCGGCTGCATTTTCTTTACCCTTAAACAAACAGTGTAATAGCCTGGATTTGTGTAAGTATGTGTAAGGGCATTGTTTGAAAATACAAGTGGAGATCCGTCGCCAAAATCCCAAAAACTTGAATCGGCCGGGGAGAATGGTACAGTACCATTATAAAACAAATAGGTTGCAGGCTGGCTGGTGCTGCTGTCTCTATAATAAACAAAATTGGGTATGATGTTGCAAAAAGGCGCAATAGTAACTGACTGGCAAAATTCCCTGATGCAGGTTACACCGGCAGCTGTATACCTCTTTACAACAAGGCAAACAGTATAGGTACCGCCACTGATATAGGAATGAGAAGGGTTAATTTCGGCAGAACTAAGTCCGTCACCAAACAGCCAGGTAACAGAATCTGTTGGCTCCATTGGTGTAGTGAGGTTCGTGAAATTTATTGTATTGGGATCAATAGAGTCAACCTGGCTGCTGAAATTGACCTGGATATTACATTGCGGTGCCTGTACCTGCACCATGGCACAGGTATCATCCGCACAAATATTATCTCTTCTTACGGCAAGGCATACCCTGTAAACACCGGATGAAGGAAACACATGAACAGGGTTGTCGTCAAAAGAGCTGGTACCATCTCCAAATATCCATTGGGTAACGGTATTAGAATCAACGCCGGTAGATAAGTTGGTGAAATATACTTTATTGGTTTGTACACTGTCCCGTACAAAACTAAAGTCTGCATCTATATTACAGGGTTGCTGGCCGGTAATGGTCAATAAACGTTGGGAAGAATCACTGCATTGCAGGCTGCTGTCGTTAGGAGAATGGAACGTTACCACATGTACCACGCTATAAGTGCCGGGGAAATACACGTGAACAGGTGCAGCCACATTGCTGGAGCTGCCATCACCAAAAAGCCATGTATGCTGCACTGCATTGGTATTTACAGGTGTAAACTGAACCTGCCCGTTAGCATTATTCACAGTAAAGGTAAATTCGGGGTTGCATTGGGCCAATACGTCAGCAGAGAAAAAGGCCGTTAAAACAAGTAAAAGCGTAAAAATTCTTTTCATACCCGTTAGTTTTATCAAGATGATGGTTTATTTATTGAATTGGGTATAGGGTAGATGCTGTGGAGGGGGATTGCGATGCCTGGGGGTGAAAAATTTTTAGCTTTTATTTTTATTTCGACAACTGTTTGTTTCTCCTGCCCCAACCATTTATCTTCCGGAGTTTATGGCTTGTTCAAAATACATGCTGTTTCACCTCACCCCAACCCCTCTCCTTGAGGAGAGGGGCTATCGACCCTGATTAGGAACGCACTTTTATTATTGGTGACAGTGAGCCTTTACTAGTACCGCTCTCTGAAAATTTTTAGAAAATTTTCATATGCCCTGCGTACCCGCCAGCCGTCTCCGATGGCATTGTTGGTGAGAAGAGAGAATACCAGCAGTTTGTTCTTTTTAGTGATCAAGAAACCGCTGAGAGCTATTTGGTTACTTAGACTACCGGTTTTGGCATAGATAAAACCGCTGTCGCTGTTGTAGTAATTTTTGAGGGTGCCTTCGCCACCGGTGGGTAAAATAGTTTTTAATCTCTCGAGGCCAAACTCG
>JAKQJG010000377.1 GCA_029561305.1 Bacteroidota bacterium
CAGAAAGAAACGATTGACCAGTTAAAGAATTATATTTCTCAATAAATTTTAGCAACGCCATTCTCTCTTTACCCTTTTTTATGTTACGAATACTTTTATTAGCAATAGTATCTTCAGGCACTTCCATTACATTGTTAGGGCAAGATGAAGTTATAAGGTATTATGAGGTTAATAATGTACTTGGGCACAACGAGATCAATCTTTACCCAGATAATACATTTGCACTTCATAATCGGGGAAGCAGTTGCTGGACATGGAATTCATTTTATGGCAATTGGAAAGCGGAAAATGGCAAGTTGATTTTAACAAATACAATAGAACAGGAAGACGAGAATTTAATTATTGATTCTTCTGCCGTTAATTCAGATTCGGTTTTTATAACTGTTAAAAATGATAAAGGTTTTTTTTTAGAAGGGGTAGAGGTGACCCTGATATTGAATGAAAATAAGAGGAGTATAGCCCTTAAGACTGATATGAATGGAGAAATAAAGTTTCCTAAAACTGTTGTTGACACCCAGAGAATTAAAAGACTGGATAATGTCCGCTTCAATACGGTTATAAAATTTAGTAATAAAAGGCGTTTTTTAAATTTTGAATCGCAGGTTTTCAATGTTCACTATAATAAAATATCCGTTACTATTATTGACTTCCCGGATACGCAACAACATACTAACACAATCACATACAAAATAAAATACCCCTATTTATTTTTAGAGAGCCAGGCACAACAGGGAAAAACTAATTCTTGGGGTTCCAATCGGGAGACTTATAAAACAGCTAGTAAGCAGAAATTTTTGATTAACAGCTATTTTGTTGACCGGCAATATAATTGGTAAAGTTGCTATGGAATCAATACAACCTCCTCACTTTTATCGTTGCTTTCACTTTTTTCAGCAGCTCCACCGCTTCCTTACTTAAATTTTTATCAACGTCCAGCACTACATAACCAATCGCATCATTGGTTTTTAAATACTGTCCCAATATATTGATCTTGTGTTTTGATAAAGTAGTGTTGATCTCACTCAGCACACCAGGCACATTATTGTGAATATGCAAAATTCGGTGTGTACCTTCCTGTGGTGGCAGGCTCAATGCAGGTATGGTATGTGAACCAAAGCTTACACCTTTTTCGAGGTAGTTAAATAATTTACTGCTTACATCTTCACCAATATTAGCCTGTGCTTCCTGAGTGCTGCCACCGATATGCGGGGTAAGAATAACATTACTGAGGCCCTGCAGCGGTGTTGTAAAAGTATCACCATTCTTTTCCGGCTCCCAGGGAAAAACATCTATAGCTGCACCTGTTAAATGGCCATCAGACAATGCTTTTGCCAAAGCCTCCAGTTCCACCACCTCGCCACGGGCATAATTGATCAATATACTGCCCTTCTTAAAATTCTTCAACAGCGCTTTGTTGATCATGTTTTTTGTTGATGGCAATTCGGGTACATGCAAAGAGATCACATCACCCTTGCTCACCAGTTCTTTCAGGCTTTTTACAGAAGAGGCATTGCCCAGCGGAAGTTTTGTTTCGGTGTCATAAAAAATTACTTTCATGCCAAGACTTTCTGCCAATACACTTAACTGGCTGCCGATATTACCATAGCCGATGATGCCCAATGTTTTGCCCCGCAATTCATAACTGCCTGTGGCATCTTTCATCCACACGCCTTTGTGAGCAGCATTATTTTTATCAATGATCTTTCTTATCAGCATAATGGCAGAACCAATTACCAGCTCTGCCACACTCCGGGTATTGCTGTAAGGGGCATTAAAAACAGCCACCCCTTTTTTTGTAGCTGCTTTCAGGTCAACCTGGTTGGTACCAATACAAAAACAACCGATCGCCTGCAATTTTTCAGCAGCATCCAGCACTTTTTGTGTGATCTTTGTTTTGCTCCGGATGCCCAGCAGGTGCACATTCTTTATTTCGCTGATCAGTTGCTCTTCGCTCAATGCACCACTCAATTTTTTTACATTTGAATAGCCGGTGGCGGTGAAGTGTTTTACAGCTGTATCACTTATATTTTCCAAAAAAAGAATATTGATTTTCTCTTTGGGATAACTGGTCTTATTTTTGTCAGGCATGGAGATTGATCTGATTTTAAATTTTTGCAAATATATTTCATAGTTTGTATTTATTATGCCCCCATCTTTAATAGCTGTTTTTAGCATGGTTTCTAAAATGTCCTGTTATGGTACACTTTCAATAAAAAGAATGCGTATTGCTGCCCTGTCAATCATTCTGACTGTTTTTCTTACCTCCTGTGGCAATAATGCCAGGCAAAAGGATGCAAATGCGGGGGATTCAGGTTTGATCAATTTGCCGGCAAGAACGGCTTTATCGAAAGCGGAAATAGAAAAATACAGGGCCGGATGCCAGGCCTGGTTTGATACATCACTCAAATCAAGCGGCTTTAATGGTGGTATCATCGTTGCCAAAAAAGGAAATATCATTTTTGAAGATTACTTAGGTTCAGCTCCATTTGGATCAACAGATACCATTACAGCCAACACTTCATTTCATATTGCTTCTGTGTCTAAAACCTTCACTGCTATGGCTGTGCTAAAGTTGCAGGAGGAGGGCAAGATCAACATAGATGACGAACTGGTAAAATACTTCCCGCAATTCAACTATCCCGGCGTCACTATCCGCACTTTGTTAAATCACCGTAGTGGATTACCCAACTACCTGTATTTTTTTGAAAAGCTCAAATGGGATAAAAAGAAATTTGCCAGCAATGAAGATGTATTGGATTACCTGGTAACAAAAAAACCACTGCTTCAGAATATCACCCGTCCAAATACCCATTTTGCTTACTGCAATACCAATTATGTATTGCTGGCATTATTGATAGAAAAAGTAACTGGCGTAAAATATGCGCCCTATTTGCAACAAACCATCTTTAAGCCATTGCAAATGCAACATACTTTTGTATTTGATACATCCATGAAGGATAAGGTGAACAGGAGTTATGATTGGAGAGGTGGATTAATACCATGGGATCCATTTGACGCCATATATGGTGATAAAAATATCTACAGCACCGTGCAAGACTTATTGATTTGGGATAAGGCATTAAATACAAATGCAATTTTTGCGGATAGTACTTTATCAGAAGCTTACCAGCCATACAGCAATGAAAAGCCTGGTGTGAGAAACTACGGCCTTGGCTGGCGAATGAACATTTATCCCGATGGAAAAAAAATGATCTATCACAATGGAAAATGGCATGGCAACAATGCTGCATTTATCAGGTTGATTGAGGATTCTGCCACCATTATTGTTTTGGGTAATAAATTCAACCGCAATATTTACCACGCAAGGGAAATGGCAGCATTGTTTGGCAATTACTTTGGTGGATCAGAAGAAGAAGAAACATCAACGGGCAAGGCTGCTGCAGTTATAAAAACTGATAGCAGCATTCCCAATGCCAGGCAGAAAAAAGCAACCAGCAAAAAGCGATAGTATCAATCCCTGTTTTGTTGATGCCTATCCAAAAAACAAATATGCCAACGCAACTGAGGTGATAATTCCAACAAGGTCGGCCAGTAACATGGTGCCGATAGCGTATCGGGTGTTCTTGATACCCACAGCACCAAAATAAACCGCCACCACATAAAAAGTAGTATCGCTGCTGCCTTGTAATATGCAGCTGAGCCTGCCAGCAAAACTATCCGGGCCGAATGTTCTCATCGTGTCGATCATCATCCCCCTTGCACCACTGCCGCTCATCGGTTTGATCAATGCGGTTGGTAATCCGTCCACAAATTTGGTATCGGTGCCAAACAAGGCGAATAAACTTTTCATTCCACTAATGATCACGTCAAAAGTACCGCTGCTGCGGAGCAGGCTGATAGCAACCAGCATTCCCACTAAATAGGGTATGATCTTTACTGCCGTTTCAAATCCACCCTTTGCACCTTCAATGAATGCATCAAACACATTTATTTTTTTATACACAGCACCAATAATGATCACAAAAAATATGAGTAGTATCAACCCGGTGCTTAGTTGCTCTGAAAAAAGATTTACACCAACTGTATTGAGTGATAGTATGAATGCAACCAGCGATGCGATAATAGCAGAAATGCCCAGTATCCATCCTAAAATAACCGGTTGAACGATCTTGATCTTTTGTTTAAAAGACACCATCAGCAATGCCGCCAATGTGGCGATAAAAGTGGCGATAAGGCAGGGTAGAAAAATATCTGTAGGGTTTACTGATTTTTCCCCCAACGGTCCTGTTGTGATCGCCCTGGCTGCAATAACAGTGGTCGGTATAATTGACAATCCTGCAGCATGTAAACATAAAAACATGATCTGTGCATTGCTTGCTTTTTC
>JAKQJG010000424.1 GCA_029561305.1 Bacteroidota bacterium
GACGACACACAAGCTGTATACACATTTACCGGCAATGGAGATTTTACCCAGCCTTCCAACTGGCAGAATAACAATATTCCGCCGTACAATATTCCTTTGTATGACGAGATAATTATTGATCCTGCTGGTAGTGGAGAATGTATATTGACCGTTCCTTTAAAAATAAGAACCGGCGGCAGGCTCGTCGTGCGGCCAGGGAAGAAACTGAGGGTGGATGGCAATGTGAGAGTGGTGAATTATTAGAAGAAACTGGCTAACAAAACAAAGAGGCTGTCTCAAAAGGGCAGCCTCTTCTTTATTGAAGTAATACACATGTTGTAGAAAACTATTGTAATCCAAATCAATCCAGTGCATGAAAGTTGCTGCATAATTTTCATGGCAAAAGGACCCGTTTTACAACCCATATTTAAAGCATATCACCAGCGTCAGGCTATGCTTTTGCCGCCCAGTTTAGATGAACTGATAGTGGCCAATCACCCAGTAAGAGTAGTGGATGATGTATTGAGTAAGATAGATATTCAACCACTTGTACGTAAGTATAAGACTGGTGGCAGCAGCAGTTATCATCCCGGGATGTTATTAAAAGTGCTGGTGTATGCTTATATAAATAACATTTACAGCAGCCGCAAAATAGAAGAAGCCCTTCAGCAAAACATCCACTTCATGTGGCTAAGCGGCATGAGTACTCCCGACCACAATACCATCAACCGTTTTAGGGGCGAACGTTTAAGAGAGCCATTAAAGAAAATATTTACGCAGGTAGTGCAATTGCTGGCAGTAGAAGGCCTGCTCAGTATAAAAGAAATCTATACTGATGGCACCAAAATAGAAGCTAATGCAAACCGCTACACTTTTGTATGGGGTAATGCTATCAAAACCAATAAAGAAAAAATGAAGGTGCAGCTTGATGAGTTATGGAAGTATGCTCAAAGTGTTGCGGCCAGTGAACTGGATGATACAGATCCCAGCGGTTTTGATAAAATTGATAAAGAAAAAGTGGCGCAGACGATTGCAAAAATAGATGCGGCCTTGCAAGACAAGCCAGTAAGCAAGCAGGTAAAACAAAAGCTCAACTATGCCAGGAAGAACTGGCCTGCTGCATTGGATAAGTATGAACAGCAGGAAGCGATACTGGGAGAACAAAGAAAGAGCTTCAGCAAAACAGATACCGATGCCACCTTCATGCGGATGAAAGAAGACCACATGAAAAACGGTCAATTAAAGCCAGGTTATAACCTGCAGGTAAGCACCAACAATCAATACATCACTCATTACAGCATTCACCAGGCCACTACTGACACCACCACCTTAAAAGAACACCTCACAGATTTTAAAACCGAATATCAGACAATGCCTGCTGTTGTAACAGCAGATGCAGGCTATGGCAGTGAAGAAAACTATGCGTACCTGGAACAAAATAATATTACAGCTTATGTAAAACATAGTCAGTTCGACAGAGAGCAGAATGAGAATCTCCAAAGTAAAAAGCCATTTAGCGCTGACAAATTATATTACAACCAAGAGCAGGATTATTATGTATGCCCGATGGGTCAGCATATGGAAAACAGTGGATCATATAATAAAAAAACTGCCGCCGGATTTATACAAACCATCACACAATATGAGTCAAAAAACTGCAATGGTTGCCCGTTAAACGGCACATGTCATAAAAGCAAGGGTAACCGGGTAATAGAGATCAACCATGGGTTAAATAAACTTAAACAACAGGCAAATGAAAGATTATTAAGTGAGGAAGGAATCAAAAAGCGAAAACAACGCTGCCACGATGTAGAGCCAGTGTTCGCCAACATAAAAAACAACCACAGCTTCAAACGCTTTATGCTCCGGGGTAAACAAAAAGTAAGTATTGAAACAGGGTTATTAGCCCTGGCACACAATCTTCGCAAAAAAGCTATCCGAAACATCAAAAAGGCAGCTTAAAACAGCTGCCATTCATTGATTTTAAAATTATCCGGCACAACAGCACCTCACAAAAACAAAATCCACATTATCGACCCCACAAAATCTGATTTATAAAAAAACCGTCTCATTTACTTATGAGACGGCTTCATTGTTACACTTATAAACATATTACCGTACAATCAAAAATGAATCGTACAGCGCAGTTTCGTTATTAATTACCGATACAAAATACCTTCCTGCAGGCAGGTTGCTTATTTTGAGCCTGATAGTTGTTTGCCCGACAGCAGTTTTTTGCATTAATACTTCCTTACCCGTG
>JAKQJG010000012.1 GCA_029561305.1 Bacteroidota bacterium
AAAAGAATTGACTTCTCCCCTTCTCACCATGATCATACCATCTTCTTTGATGACGATGGAAAAGTGTACATGATCACCGGCGCAGGTAATCTTACAATATTTGAATTAAAAGATGACCTCTCTGATGTGAAACCAGGAACAGAAAGAATACTAATTGAAAATGCCAGTGCACCAGCAGGTGACAATATTATGCTCAAAGCAGAAGGCTCGCAGCTTTTTAAAGTTAATGGCAAATACTACCTGTTCAATATTGTGTGGCCACGTGGAGGAATGAGAACGGTACTGGTACACCGTGCTGATAATATCACTGGTCCATGGGAAGGCAGGATAGCCCTGCAGGATAAGGGTGTGGCGCAAGGTGGCTTGATCGACATGCCCGATGGCAACTGGTACGCCTACCTTTTTCGTGATAACGGCGCTGTGGGCAGAATTCCCTATTTCGTTCCGGTAAAGTGGGAAGACGCCTGGCCGGTGCTGGGTGAAGATGGCAAGGCACCTGGAAGCCTTAAACTTCCGGCTAATAAGAGTCTCATTCCCGGCATTGTACATTCTGATGAATTTACCCGGGATAAAAGCGAACCTGCATTACCGTTGGTCTGGCAGTGGAATCACAATCCGGATAACAGTCTATGGTCAGTCACGAACCGTAAAGGTTTTCTTCGTTTAAAAACAGGAAGGCTTGATACGTCTTTTTTAACCGCCAGGAATTCTATAACCCAAAGAACCATTGGCCCGGTTTGCACTGGTATTATATCTCTTGATGTTTCCAATATGAAAGACGGCGATTTTGCAGGATTGGCATTGCTGCAAAAAAACTACGGGCTGGCAGGAGTAAAATTAAATGGCAAGAACAAATCAATTATTATGATCAATGCAGGTACCGGCATAGCGGAGGAAGTGGCCACCATACTGTTGCATCAAACCACAGTATTCTTTAAAGCCGAATGCAATTTTATTGATAAAAAAGATACCGCTGATTTTTTCTATAGCCTGGATGGCAGCAACTGGAAAACAATTGGTACGCCATTGAAAATGAGTTATACCCTGCCGCATTTTATGGGCTATCGTTTTACATTATTTAATTACGCTACTAAAAATACCGGCGGTTACGCTGATTTTGACTATTTCCGTATCTCTGAAACAATTACTGGTTTAAAATAAAACAGATCACATCATTTATGAAAAGATTGCTTGTACTCATACTCATCATTGGCTTTACTAAATGTGGCGTTGCCCAATCTTCGGCCAATACCATCTGCAGCCCCAATAAAAAGATCGTTGTTACCTGCAACGTTTCAAAAGCAGTTTACAGCATTTCTTATAACGGCGTAGTCGTTTTACAACATTCCAGGCTGGGGGTAATAAGAGAAGATGAAGACTTCTCCAAAAATTTACAGTTGATAAAAATATCAGCACCGGCAATGGTGAAAGACAATTATAGTATGCTGAATGCAAAAAAGAAAAA
>JAKQJG010000013.1 GCA_029561305.1 Bacteroidota bacterium
CTTTCGACTTTGGTTCTTAAATATCCTCCCGGCTGCAAAACAGGCCGAAAGGCAAAAAATATCGACGAATTAAAGCGATAGAAACAATTCTTTTATATTGACCACACTCCTATCCTTTACAATTGCAAACAGCAGAAAAAACTTACTATAAAGGGAATCACTAAGTATCGAAATCTTATCCTGTCATGTTTTAAAAAAACCGGGTTCAACATCGAACCATGAACGGCAATGCATCCCTGCTTACGTTTCAGGCATATATCTGCCAGCCATTATTTCTTACTCCGGCGTTTAGATAATGTATAACACCAGGTAAAAACTCCCTTCAAGCCAACCTTCTCATACTTACAAAATCCTCATCCATACGCTCACAAAATAAAACGTTGAATTATTTGCGCAACTCAATAGTTGCATGTATATTTGCAACCATATAGTTGCATAATTAAAATTAGAGTTTTGAAACGGGATATCTTCCATGCTATTGCTGACCCTACACGCAGGGCCCTGTTAACACTGATTGCCCGCCAGGCATTAACGCCCAATGCGATGGCAGAAAAATTTGACATGAGCCGGCAGGCCGTATCAAAACATATCAGGGTACTTCAAGAATGCGGTTTGATCAAACCTGAGCAGGCAGGCAGAGAGATTTATTACCATTTTAATTCAGCTAAAATGAAGGAATTGGACAGCTGGATAGCCCAATTCAGGAAAAGTTGGGAAACACAATTTAATCAACTTGACAAAGTATTATCTACAATTAAAAAACAGAAAAAATGACAAACGATTTGCCCACAGGGCCCCGGGGGCTATTTGATTTTACTGTTGATAAAGAAGCGAAAACTGTATTGATAACTAGAGAATTTAATGCAGATCTTTCGCTCGTTTGGGATGCATTTACCAAAGCAGAGATTCTTGACCAATGGGTGGCACCTAAACCATGGACAGCGAAAACAAAATTTATGGATTTCAAAGTTGGCGGCCGAAGATTTTATGCAATGGTAAGTCCGGAAGGACTTGAACGTTGGGCAATACAGCAATACACATCCATAAGCCCAAAAACCAACTTTAAATTGTTTAACGCGTTTGCAGACAAAGATGAAAACCCTGAATTACCAGGTTCTGATTGGGATTACACTTTCAGCGAACACAACGGAAAGACAATAGTCAGCATTACTATTTATAATGAATCGCTTGCCCGTATGGAGAAAATGATTGAAATGGGATTCAAAGAAGGATTCAAAGTATCCATAAACAATTTAGAAAATCTGTTGGCAACCTTATCGAAACGATAATAACAATATACTTGTTAAGGTTACAACTAAAATGACCGGGATGCTCTACGGGCATGGTTACCAAAAAAAGAGAAACTAAGAACATTTAATTTATTTTATATGAACGTAGAGGTACAAATCAACGACTATATTGCCAGCCAGCCTGATCCCAGGCGTAGTAATATGCAGAAACTGCACCGCATCACACTTCAGGTACTGTCAACAGGTAAATTATGGTGCTAAGATGGCAAAGACGATATAGGAAAAGTTGTTTCTAATCCTAATATAGGATATGGATCTTACAGCATACAATATGCCGATAGAAAAACCAGGGAGTTTTATCAAATTGGTTTGAGCGCAAACACAACCGGCATATCTGTTTATATCATGGGTATTGAAGACAAGACATACTTACCCCAAACCTATAGAGAAAATCTAGGCAAGGCAATTGTGACCGGGTATTGCATTAAATTCAAAACGCTGAAAGATATCAATATTGATATTCTTGAAGCAGCAATACAGGATGGAGTAAAGATTACTAATGAAAAAGATAAATCGATTTAAAAAATAGACACAGCAAACAAAAATTAAAAATAAAACTATGGCGACCATCAATCCTCACATTAACTTCAACGGAAATGCCGAGGAAGCGTTTACCTTTTACAAATCAGTATTTGGGGGAGCGTTTTCAAAGATTATCAGATTCAAAGATCTAGCAGGTCCTGAATTTCCAATTGCCGAAAAAGAAGAAAATAAAATCATGCATATTGCTTTGCCTATTGGTAAATACAATACATTGATGGCAAATGATGTTCCGGAATTTATGGGGAAAACAAACGAAAATGAGAACAGAAGTAAAATTGTAATAAGTACAGAAAGTAAAGAAGAGGCAGACAAATTATTTACGGGGCTTTCAGCAGGAGGACAAATAGAAGGACCTATTGGTGATAGCCCCTGGGGTTCGTATTTCGGTTGTTTTAGAGACAAATATGGTATTGAGTGGATAGTGGAATTTGATTCAAATACTGCATAAAATAAAAGATGAAGACAAGCAATGTCTACCGGGATTTGGCTTGATACGGTCAGCCTTATTATTCCGGTACTTCCCGGTCACTAAACATCCAGCGAAATGATAAAGACGTTTTGTTTTTAAGATATGATAAGCCGTAGGAATATAATAATTTCAATGTTATTTGTATCATTTCTCTCTGGCTTTTTTACTGGCAGCTGAAAATATCTTCCGCTTTTTGTAAAAATTAAACAGTAGTAAGCACATTATAAATATCTGCCTCCTAAAAAACCTGGCCTAAAGCTTGAAAAAACTACAGCTTATAAACGCATCAACTGTTTTTATTGCCACGCTGGCAGTTGTTTCATCTATATTTTTACTTGTTTATCTCACAGGCTTAGAAAATCACAGGAGCTTGTATAAAAATGCACTGATATCAACAACTATCCTGGCGTTGGCACTCTTTTTTTTTATTTCCATTGGACTTTACAAAGGCTGGAAACTAAAAAACACCCTTGGGAATTTCAGTCACTATTTTTCTAAATTGAAGAAACCGGGAGAGAAGGAATTTGACGGCGCAGGCCTTGATAGCTTAGAAGTGCTTGAAGCAGCTGAAGGAATTGAAGGATGCCTGGTATCAATTGCAATGTGGCTGGTTGTTGGCGTTTTCGGATCAATCATTTTATGGGCCATAGGTGCTTTTTTCTGGGGCATTATTTTAGTTGTTGCCGGCATCCTGTACTGGATCATTTTTAGAGCGCTGCGTTTGATCTTCAGGCACTCACCATCATGCAAACACAACCTGTTTCAATCAGTTAAAATATCTTTTCTATACAGCATACTCTATGTATCATGGGTATATGCCGTTCTCTATGTTGGTCATAACTTTATTTAGTAATCATGCTGTTAAAAGTATGGCAGCAATTGACACCGCGGCAGAAAATTCATATAGGTTTCAGGACTACAGTTACTTTTATAGCGAAAAAAAACGCACTAAGAAAAAAAGAGATGCCTGCTTCCATATAACAGGCCCCTGCCTGTTTACGTAACACAACAAAACCAAATTGTACCGGAATGTGGCATGAACCATGTAAAAGTAAAACCCCCTGTTGAGAACAAGGGGTTTTAAACTTTTAATATGCAGACATTGATAAGCGATATGCACTACTAACGTATACCGCTATCTTGCCTTGGTTAGTGTTTTACTATTTTTAATGTTACCGGTTTTTGGTCAATCCATACATTGGCAAAATAAATTCCAGCGGAAAGCCGGTTGCCAAATTCAAATGCACTTCCTGCATTTATTTTTGAATACTTTTCAACGATCCTTCCTGAAACATCAGTAACAACGAGGTCAAAAAACTGTATTTCATAATCAGCAACACTTACCCTAAAGGAATTTGCTGATGGATTTGGATAAATAGTGATAGCTACATTGTCGGTTGCTGCAATATTTACTGATTTTCCCGCTAGTGTACGGCAAGAAATTGCCACCGATAAAGAACGGTATGCACTTGAACCACAAGTATTGTTTGACCGCACTCTTACATTGCCTGGCGTTCTTCTGAATCTGATTCTTACTGTATTGGTTCCCTGTCCCGACAGGATGCTGGCCCCGGTTGGGGCTGTCCAGGTATAGGATGCAGCTCCTGTTACCAGTGCAATACTGTAAGTAAGTGTTTGATTGGCACATGCAGTGGAAGAACCTGTAATGGTGCCGGGTGTTTCAGGTGCACCTGTTACTGTGGCAGTACTGGCTGAACTTGAACCACAGCTGTTAGAAGCTGCAACCCTGATAGAACCGCTGATAAAGTTGGCAGGATAAATCACTGTGATGCCTGTTGTTCCCTGGCCGCTGCTGATAGTAGCTCCCACAGGAACCGTCCAGGTATAACTTGTTGCCCCATTTACCGGGCTGATGGAATATGCTTTTGTAACACCGCCACACAAACCAGTTTTTTGACCTCCGATAACTCCTGGTGTCAATGGTGCTGAAACCGAAGTTAAAACAAGTGTATTGGATACTCCGAACCCACATGTATTGGTAACAATACAGGAATAACTTCCTGCTACAGTAGCGGAATAAGTTGGACTTGTTGCCCCAGGAATATTACTATTGTTCAGGAGCCATTGATAGGTAAGCCCCGTTCCCCTGTTTGCAGAAAGTACATTCGCAACCCCAGCGCATAAACTACCTGACCCGTTGATAACTGCAGATGGCCCTGTGCAGGATGCTACAAAAGTTACAGACGCACTAAACGCGGAGGCTGTTTGACAAACGGCTTGTATCTGCCATTCATAAGTTGAAAAGGATACCAATGCAGCAATGGCAACGGAGGTGGCAGGAGCATTTACAGATTGCGTTATCCAGTTAGGGGCTCCTGCACGGCGATAGCGGATATTATAGCTGGTTGCGCCAGCCACACTACTCCAGTTAAAGGTTGCTCCTATTGTAGTAATATTTGTTGTGCTCAAACCGGCAGGTACTCCGCAGGATACCGTTGCAGATTGTCCGAACCGGGCTGTTGTTCCACCGGTTACATACACATTTCCATCTGTTCCGAAAGTAAACCAAACCGGGTATCCACTGGGTGTTGTTGCAACCCATGCCGAAGTACCATCACTATTCACTTTACAAATGCCCATTGCAGACATGGTACTTCCACCAATATAAGCAGCATTGGATGCATCCAGTCTCATTGGAGTGATGGCAAGAAACGCCAGTGAAGGGCCATCAGCATCAAGGTTTTGCCATAACAGCGTTCCAATACTGGTATATTTTATAAAGGCAATGCCAAATCCTGCAAGAGGTGTACCACCCACCACTGGATTATTGTCTGTTCCCACCTCTACTTTACTTCCATTGATCGTATTAGACTGTGTCCAGATAACGGCCCCAGCCGGAGATAATTTTGTAAGGGAACTTCCACCGGTAATGCTATTGATCATGTAGCTGTTTCCGGTTGCGTCACCTGCTGCATCGCCAACAGAATTACTCTGTATGCCAGACACCCTCCAGATATTGTTTCCATTCAAATCTATTTTCGAATAACCATTGAGGATACCTGTGATGCTTCGATGTACGATGAGTATATTGTTATCCGGGGTTAATTTAAAAGTGATGGGTGCACCGATGCCCGTGTCGAAGTAGTTCCACACAACTGCACCAGAGGAATTAAATTTTTTCACTTTGGTAACTTGTCCATTAGGTCCGGTTCCGATACCCAGCACATAAATATTATCGCTTGCATCAACAATACATTTTCTTGTAGATGATCCGTCAAAGGAATTTTCATACACCACCCGCCATAACAAGGTTCCTGCAGCGTTAAACTTCATCAGCACACTGGCAGCATTCACCGGGTTCGAAAAACCCGAACGTATTGTTCCGCTTACTACAATATTACCGCCATTATCAACAGCCACCCAGGTGGCCAATTCATGCCGGGTGTTATCTAAGTTGTCATACTTTGCAGTCCATAAAACCACACCAGCAGCATTTCTTTTCGTGAGTGTAATATCACCTGCAGCATTGTAATCCCAATCTGCTGTATATACATTATTAGATACATCCGTTGCAATTGAAACCCCTCCTGGAAAATTATACCAGTCGGCTGTTGTTTGTCCTTGAGCTTGTAAAACGCAAATCGTCAAAAATAAAATGATGAACTTTTTCATAAAACAATAGTTTAGTTATTAAAATATAGTTTTCACAGGCTGGCTGTACGCCTGGTTAGCTCAAAGAAGTGGAGATATTATGCAAGGTCAGCCAGTTATCCTGCAAATAGCATGACTTTACTTATGTATAACCAACACTCATATGAGATATATCATACAAGATGCCGTTGATATCTCAGGTCCGTGACTCAAATCACCCACTAAAAACATTTGCATGAAATTTTCTATTTGTTCTCAATGCTGTTAGTATCGCATCGAATAAACTGAACTGCAATTTTTGTAAGATGAATCACTTAAAAGTATTGGGCGACACTCTAAAACACTTCTTTTTTCAAATAAATAATTTCACGATGAAAGTAGTTTACCTGTTCTTACCCGGAAACTGAATATGACTGAATAAAGATTTTTTATTGTTGAAGCAGGATAAATAATATCCAGGCGTGGTAATGTTGTTAATGAAAATGCCGGAGAAAATTATTGTATTGAATCTAGAGATATCTAAGATGTGATAAGTCTAGTTTTTCATTAGCAATATCATAAATGGAGAAGGAGGTTATTATTCGTACAGTTGACGCTTTAAAAAAATGCCTTCAACGGGATGATTTTCTTTTTACAATCGTTGCAATAAAATACAACAAACTCATCG
>JAKQJG010000046.1 GCA_029561305.1 Bacteroidota bacterium
TCATTCACTAAAACTGGTAATTGAAATAGATGGAGGAATACATGACCGGGTAGATGTAAAAATAAATGATGCAATTCGACAAGGTCATATTGAGTCATTGGGTATTCACATCCTCAGGTTTAATAACTATGAAGTAAGGCATAATATGCAAGCACTTATAAACTCACACTTACATAAAATGAATGAACTTAAAAATAGTGAACTCCCAGGCCTCCCTTTAGGGGCGGGGGGGCATCAGGCCATGATCTTCTCCGCTGGCCTGGGCACCCGTTTCAAACCATGGACCGATGCCCATCCAAAAGCATTGGCCATCGTCAATGGCAAATCCCTACTCCAGCGAA
The DNA here is from genome assembly GCA_029561305.1 of Bacteroidota bacterium. Classification (GTDB taxonomy): domain Bacteria; phylum Bacteroidota; class Bacteroidia; order Chitinophagales; family Chitinophagaceae; genus Ferruginibacter. The sequence goes on from JAKQJG010000046.1 coordinate 342, forward strand.
ATATTGAGTATTTACAGCAATACGGTGTTAAAGATGTTGTTGTGAACGTGCATCATTTTGCAGACCAGGTAGTAAATGCGGTGAAAGAAAACAATGGCTGGGGCAGCAATATTATCATCAGCGATGAAACAAACGAAGTGCTGGAAACGGGAGGCGGTTTATTAAAAGCAAAGGATCTGTTTAAAAAAGACAAACCTTTTTTCACACTCAACGCAGATTTTTTAACAGATCTGAATTTGAATGACCTCGTTAATTTTCACCAACAAAAGAAGGGATTGATCTCTTTCGGCATCACGTCGAGAAAATCGTCCCGTAATTTTTTATTTGATGAAGAGAGCCGCCTCTGCGGTTGGATAAACAATACCACAGGAGAAAAAAGGATATCTATCGATAAGCCCAACCTGAAAGCAATGGCCTATAGTTGTGTGGTAATATTTGAACCCACTGTGTTTGATCTTATTCCACAACGGGGTAAATTTTCATTGGTGGATACCTATCTCAGCTTAGCAAATGAATATCCTATTTATGGGTACGATCATACCGGTGATAAATTAGTGGATGTTGGAAAGCCGGAAAGTGTGGCGGTGGCAGAAGCGATGTTTGCCTAGATCAATACTGTTGTAAAAAGAAATAACTCACTGCACTTATCAATAGAAATAACAACCCGCTGACCAGGTATCCTTTTGCAGCGCTTTTATCTTTTCTTAACAGGAGTAATAGTCCCAGCAATACACATCCTGCGCCTCCGCAGCCGGTAATAAATGCCAGCATTAAAAAAAATCCATTACCCGGGAAGGTATCCGTAGCAAATGCAAAACCAAGCGTTACAGCTACTGCTAATACGATGTTGATCAAAATGATCTTAGTCTGAAGAGACATGTTTCTATAATTGTTTTATTAGTTAAACCGGAGACCGGAACATACAGAATAACCGATCAATATTTCTATAAGGATAAGTAATATGCCGGATAGTAAAAAATTCCTGCCTTTCTTTTTTATGTCGCTGTCTCTGTTGAATAAATTCACTATTCCTATGATCATTAAGATCACCGGTATAATGATGCCCAGCGCCAGTATGCCCAAAAACAAACCCATCTTCCTTTTTTACACAGTTATGTTTACTCTTTCCTTTTGTAATTGTTTCAAATATACTTCCTTTTCATCCCGGTAAAACAGGTTCATCGTTTCAAAAGGTATGATGCGTCCATCTTTATGTACAATGTGCACACAGCTTTTTTTAATGGCCCGCACATCAAAATCATAGGCATCAATAAACCGCATAATAATGATCCGGAACAAATTGTCATAGCTTAATCCCGGTGCATCAATTTGTGGAAGACAACATAATAACTGTTTCATGTTATCATTTACCTTATCTACTGAAATGCCCGTGCTGAATATCTCTATCATTTTTTCTTTCAATACTTCGTCCTGCTCGTACACGATAGTATTGCGGCTGTTGTCAAGCAATAGCGCAGGGTCAATATACCTGGTAAGCGGAAATACCTGCCCGGCTAACTTCAGCGCATACCCCATTACCAGTGCGTCGGGGTTACATGGCACCGGTATCAGGTCGTTGGGTTGAAACACCGTTGTCTGTTCCAGTATCCGCTTCCGCACATCTGTCATAGTGATCCGGTCTGTGGCAGGATCAAAATGTTCCGTTCTGCCCGCCACCTGCGTGGGCTGGAAAGTAACGCCCCTTACGCATTTTTGTTGCAGGGCAAAGTCGATAATTTTCCCTATCTCATCATCGTTTACCCCTTGCTGTAAGGTTACTACCAGTGTGGTGGACAGGTTGAGCGCATTCAAATGCTCCAGCGCTTTCATTCTTACATCCGTCAGGTCTTTTCCTCTTAATTGCTCCAGTGCGCCAGGTTTAAATGAGTCAAACTGCAGGTATACCTCAAAATCCGGCATGTAAGCGGCCAGTTGTTTTGTAAACTCAAAGTCTTTTGCAATACGGATACCATTCGTGTTCAGCATCAAATGTTTAATCGGACGTTTCTTTGCCATATCCATGATGGTAAAAAAATCCGGGTGTATGGTAGGCTCGCCACCGCTTATTTGTACCACATCCGGTGTACCTTCATTGGCAACAATAATGTCCAGCATTTTTTCAACTTCTTCTACTGTACGGTGCCGGCCATAATGCGGACTGCTCATGGCATAGCAGGTGGGGCATTGTAAATTGCAGCGGTCGGTTATTTCAATCACCGTTAAGCAACTATGCTGTTCATGATCCTGGCAAAGGCCACAATCATAAGGACAACCATAATGCGTTTTAGTATTAAACTGCAATGGTATTTCTGAAGGTTTATTGTAGTTGCGGATGTTCTTGTAGTACGCCACATCATTGGCCACCAGCACTTTTTCAAAACCATGTTCGGGGCAGTTCTTCAGCATAAAAACATTGTCGCCTTCAAACACAATTTTTGCATCCACTCTTCTTAAACAGGTGCTGCAGATACTGAGCGTAAAATCGTAATAGGTGTAAGGGCGTTCCATACTTAAGTTGTTTCTATTTACTAGTCTTCAAAAGCTACTTTGGACAAACCTGATTGCCTTACAATCGAGTTGAAAGTGCCTACAGGAATTTCTTTTCTTCCCGCCGGAACAATAACTGTAAGCACAGGTTCACCATTTTTCCTGTATTTAACATGACTTCCTTTTTGCGAAACAAAATAAAAGCCGTTCCTGTGAAGTACTGCAAGAATATGATTGGAGGAGTAAAGTTTAGGCATGACCAAAATAGGTTGACACTATTTCCGGCTGTTCCACTTCGTTTATATTTTTATCATCTGCATCTTCAAGGTAAAGTGCCACAGCTTCCTGCAGGTTTTTCAAGGCCTCATCTCTTGTATCGCCAAAGCTGTTTACGTCTACATTCAGGCATTGGGCGATATAAAAATTACCTTCTTTCCAGATGATATTTTTAAAGCTGATGTTTTGCATAAAACTTATTTAACCAAATATAATTTTTTATTCTGAAACCACAATATGACATAATATAGTAACCCAATCAATGCTGTGGCCTGAATGGCAGACAGACCGGTGCTATAAGTGTAATGTGGTTTGATATAATCCAGTACAAAACGAAACAGGCAGTAAGCGATCATGAAAATTTTGAAACGAAGGCCACTCGCTAAAGCGTATTTCTTTTCTGTTTGTTGTAAACCGATCCATATAAGCAACAGGAAAGCCATTTCATATAAAGTAACAGGATGCCGCATTTTTCCATCACCGAGGTTCATTCCTGTAAAGAAACTGGTTGCTGTTCCATAGGTTTCTTCATACACGCCCATGCTAAAACAACCGATCCTTCCGATGGTCAGAGCCAGTATCAATGGGTAAGTAAACAAATCGCCGCTGCTGCTTTTTTCGCCAATCATCTTTTTTATTATCTCCACACCCCATACACCTCCTAAAAAACCACCCAGTACTGTTTTATTCAGATAGAAATGCATCAACACATTATTGGCCATTTTTAATTGCTCCGGGTCTTCCAGGCCACCTGCGATCCTGCTTCCTAAAACGGAGCCAAGGATAGCACCGATGAGGATCCAGATCCTGTTGGTTGTGCTGATTGCATCCGGTTGTTTTTTCCGCAGGTATAAAAAATAACGGAAACCAATAAAGTAGGCAGCAAATTCAATAATGCCATGCAATGGAATTACAGATGCGCCAATGGAGATAGTTACAGGGAATTGCATGGTTTATTACAGCACCCATTTTTGTTTGGAAGAATAGGTATCAAAGCCCACGATACTATGGTCTTTGGCGATAAAAAGTTTGTAGTTCATCCCGTCATCTTTATTAAACATCGTATCGTTGGTAAGTGTAACCAGCTTTGTATAGCTGGCACCATTATCAAATAATATATTTTGGGCCGGCGTAATGGCTGTGGCGGTATTCGAACTATCTGCAAAGATGGTCTCTTCCGCAATGGATCCGGCATTCCAGTAGCTGTTCCAAAAATAAACAGAAAGTCGTTTTGTAAATCCATCCTGGAGTACCAGGTACCCGATACTAAAATTGGGATTAGGGTCATCATGAATAGTTCCGGCAATGGAAGCGGAAGCACTACAACCGTTTATATTATTTGCGAAAAATCCTCCGGTGGTCATTTCATATGCTTTGCTCTTGTCGAACCTGGAGGTATTACAACTATGGGTATACGGGGTCTCTATATTTTTAAACCTGCGTGATGCTACCGGCTTATCAGGGAACCATTTTAAAAAAACAATCTCCTGGAATGGTTTACAGTTTACTTTTTTAGAACTGCAGATTGTATAGCCCGAAACAGCACAACCGATTAAGAAACAATAGAAAGGGCTGGAGTGTTGCATTACCGTTTATTGTACAAGATACATTTTTTGTACTCCCTGTTGCTTTTCCACAACATTTTGCCCAAAGCTTTGTTGTTTCAGCAGGTTGCCCGGTCAATAAAAAACCTACCTTTACAGCGTAATAATCTACACATGGAAATTAAAGCAGGCCCGTTATTATCCAATATCAACAGCCCCGCCGATTTGAAAAAGCTCTCCAAAGAGCAGATGCACCAGGTATGTGACGAACTCCGGCAGTATATTATTGATGTGGTAAGTGTTCACGGCGGCCATTTTGGTGCCAGCCTGGGTGTGGTGGAACTATCTGTTGCATTGCATTATGTATACAACACGCCCTACGATCAGTTGGTATGGGATGTTGGTCACCAGGCTTATGGACATAAGATACTCACCGGGCGCCGGGATAATTTTGTCAGCAATCGTAAATACAATGGCCTCAGCGGTTTTCCTAAACGCAGCGAAAGTGAGTATGATACTTTTGGGGTGGGTCATTCTTCCACTTCTATCAGCGCTGCTTTAGGTATGGCAATGGCAGCTAAATACAAAGGTGAAAAAGACCGGAAAAGTGTGGCGGTGATTGGCGATGGTGCCATGACAGCCGGCCTGGCATTTGAAGCCATGAATCATGCGGGAGTGGCCGATAGTGATGTGCTCATTATCCTGAACGATAATTGTATGAGCATCGACCCCAACGTGGGTGCTTTAAAAGAATATTTAACCGATATCAGTCTTTCACCAGCTTATAATAAACTGAAAGATGATGTATGGAATATGCTGGGCAAATTACCTGTGGGTAAAAATTTTTCCCGTAAGATGGCACATAAACTTACAGAAAGTGTAAAAGGTGCCATTACTGCCAAATCCAATTTATTTGAAGCCTTCCAGTTGCGGTATTTCGGGCCTATTGATGGGCACAATATCAGTAAGCTCATTGAAACTTTGCAAGACCTTAAAAAGATACCCGGCCCCAAAATTTTGCACATACTAACGGTTAAGGGCAAGGGCTATTCACTGGCAGAACTGGATCAAACCAAATGGCATGCACCCGGTTTGTTTGATAAAGTAACCGGTGAAATTCAAAAGAAAACATTTGATATTCCACAACCCCCCAAATACCAGGATGTATTTGGTCATACAATGATAGAGCTGGCAGAAATGAACGAACGAATCATGGGTATCACACCTGCCATGCCGAGTGGTTCTTCGCTGAAATATATGATGGAAAAAATGCCGCACCGGGCTTTTGATGTGGGTATTTGTGAACAGCATGCAGTTACGTTGAGTGCTGGTTTGGCAACACAGGGCATGAGGGTGTTCTGCAATATCTATTCTTCTTTTATGCAAAGGGCTTATGATATGGTGGTGCATGATGTGGCGATACAAAAGCTGCCGGTGGTGTTTTGCCTTGACCGGGCTGGTTTGGTAGGTGAAGACGGACCAACGCATCATGGCTGTTATGATATCGCCTATATGCGCTGCATACCCAATATGGTGGTTAGTGCGCCGATGAACGAAAGGGAATTGCGCAACCTCATGTACACGGCACAGTTAGAAAGTAATAAATACCCCTTTGTGATCCGTTATCCCAGAGGCGAAGGCATGATGCCCGAATGGAAGACGCCTTTTGAAGAAATAGTAATTGGTAAGGGGAGAAAATTAAAAGATGGGGAAGAAGTGGCGATATTGTCCTTTGGCCACCCCGGCAATTTTGCTGCTGCTGCAATCCGTGATGTAAAGGCAGATGGCATAAACCCGGCGCACTATGACATGCGTTTTGCAAAGCCGTTAGACGAGGAATTGCTGCATGAAGTGTTTGCAAAATTCAATAAAGTCATTACGATTGAGGATGGAACGGTGCAGGGAGGTTTTGGATCTGCGATTTTGGAATTTATGAATGAGCATGGCTACAAAGCCGATGTAAAAATAATGGGCATTCCTGACCGTTTGGTGGAGCATGGCACACCAAAGCAATTGTATTCCGAAATTGGGCTGGATGCTAATGGCATTGCGAATATGTTGAGGGAGATGGTGAAGGATACGGTGAGGGTGAGTGGGGTGTTTCAATAATCAAGTAAAGTATAAAATTTTAAGGGCCGGTTTTACCGGCCTTTTGTGTTATTGTACTATCTTTAAATTCAGTTTGTATTTAGCCTTTAAAAAACTCTTAAAACCATTCCATACATGGAATGCCAAAACGGTCATTCGTATGTCAAAAAAGTGTTTCTTTTTTCTTGCTATTTTATTTTCAGCGTCGGCTCTTTTAGCACAAAAACCCATCATTAATTCTTTTGCACCTGCTTTGGGGCCCGTTGGTACTGTTGTTACTATTACCGGTAGCAATTTCAGTACGGTACCTGCCAATAACATGGTGTTTTTTGGAGCGGTAAGAGCAAGCGTATCTTCCGCCACCACCACATCGCTTACAGTAATAGTTCCAATAGGTGCAACATACAGGCCAATGACGATAACCGTAAATGGCCTTACGGGTTATTCAATCACCCCTTTTTTGGTGACCTTCCCTGGTGGCAGGGATATCGTTTCTAATTGTTTTGAACCAAAGTTTGACAGCACAACAGCAACGGCACCCGACTACCTTAGTGCAATGGATTTTGACGGTGATGGGAAGCCGGATATCGCCGTTTCCCATAAAGTTATAGGTAACCTAACGCCTGGCTCAATTTCTATATTACGAAATATCTCGGCCAATAATCGAAGAATATCATTAGCTCCAGGAATAAGTTATACAACTGGAAGCACGACTTCCTGTGTTACTGCAGGCGACCTGGATGGTGATGGCAAACCTGAACTTGTATCCTGCAGTATTTCTGATAATACGGTATCTGTTTTTAAAAATACAAGTGTACCGGGCACTATAAGTTTTGCTGCAAGACAAGATATCGATATTGTCACATCTACCAGTTATGTTCATATAGCTGATATTGATGGTGATGGCAAACCGGATATTATCTTTGGCAGGAGCTCATTGGGCACTATTTCCATATTACGAAATACCAGTAGCGGCGGGAATATATCTTTTGCAGGAATTGCAGATATTGGTAGTTCTACCGGAGCAGATATTGTGGAGACGGCCGATTTTGACAGAGATGGGCTCACTGATATTGTTGTTACCAACCAATTTTCTGGCACCACACTATCAGTTTTCAAAAACGCCAGCACAACTGGAAATGTAGTACTTAATAGTCCTGTTAGTATTAATGTAGGATCTTTACCTAGCCGGATACGCATCATGGATATTAACATGGATGGGAAACCCGATATGACAGTTACAAGTAGTTCCGCAGCCAGGGTTTATTTTTTTCAAAACGCAAGTTCCGGCACATCGCTTTCGTTTAACCTGCCCATAATCAAATCTATCAGCAGTGGCTCTATTTCGCCTAAAGACCTTACTGCAAGCGATTTTAATGGCGATGGGAAGCCGGATGTTGCAGTAGAAACGTCTGCGATGGACATTTTTCAAAATATGCCTGGCAGTTTTACTTCTATTTCAAATCCTGTTTTCATATATGCCAATGCTCCTTCTGCTGTTTGCAGTGCTGACCTGGATGGAGACGGCAAGGATGATATTGTTACCGCCAATTACACCTCAGCATCAATATCACTTATCCGTAACCGAAATAACGAGCCTTTCATCAGTTCTTTTAATCCCACCATTGCGGTTCCAGGTGCTGTGATTTCCATTACTGGATTAAACTTTACAGGAACTACTGCTGTAAACATAGGCGGCCAGGCAGCCACTTTCACTGTTGTAAACAGTACTACTATCACTGCTACTGTTCCCGCCGGGGCCAACGCTGGTTCTATAATAGTTACCAGTACTTATGGTTCAGGAAAACTCGATGGTTTTGAAATAGGATTACCACCTGTAATACAATCTTTTTCACCGGCAGCGGCCGGCCTCAATCAACCAGTAGGTATAAAGGGACGTTATTTCAGCCAGGCCACCAGTGTTAGTTTTGGTGGAGTTGCGGCGATATCATTTGCTGTGATTTCGCCAGACAGTATCAGGGCAGTGGTGGGCAATGGCGCATCGGGCCGCATAAAAGTGGTGACCCCATCAGGCACCGACAGTATTGCCGGCTTTACCTTTTTACCGTTACCAAAAATCACTGAATTTTTTCCATGGTCATGTGGCCCGGGCATGACAGTAACAATTGTCGGAAACAATTTGTCGGCCACCACGGCGGTAAGCTTTGGAGGAATTGCTGCCCGTTCGTTTACCGTAATTGCTCCTGACACTATTAAAGCAATAGTAGATACCGGATTGTCCGGCAGCGTTGGCGTTACCACTACATTCGGTAGTACTACTTACCCCGGGTTCACTTTTGTTCCTGCTCCCACTATTACCTCTTTTACTCCGCAAGGTGGCGATCCCAATACGCTTATTACCATAACCGGTACCAATTTTAATAATGTGTTGAGTGTTACTGTTAATGGCTGGCCTCAATCTTACAATGTAATATCATCTACCCAAATACAGATGTTCGTTTCATCATTCAGCCCTTCCGGGAGTATTATAGTTACAACAACAGGGGGCGCTGCCTCCATGCCGGGTTTTATATTCGATCCACAGCCCAAAGTATATTCCATCAGTCCTGCAGAAGCAGGACCGGGGACGACAGTTGAAATAACGGGTTTAAATTTTTCCGGAGTTACTGCGGTAAGTTTGGGTGGTACTCCGGTCACATCGTTCGTGGTAAACTCTTCTAGCAGTATTTCAGCAGTTGTGGGTAACGGTGCCACAGGCGTTGTAAATGTGATCAATGGATTTGGTGCTGCTGACGTGCAGGCCAATTTTACTTTTAGTCAACGACCACTGATCTATTCGTTTTATCCTGCTTCGGCACCTGCAGGTTCATTGGTAAAAATCAATGGCGGAAATTTCAGCACAACAGCGGCGGATAATATTGTTCAGTTCGGAACGGTAAAAGCTGCCGTCATCAGCAGTACTACTACCAGCATTAACGCCATCGTTCCGCCTTATGCTACTTACGGGCCGCTATCCGTAACGGTTAACGGCCTATCTGTAAAAGCCCATAACCCGTTTTATGTAACCTATGCCGGTGACGATTCGTTTACTACTGCATCATTCCGCAAGAGGATCAGTTTTTCTATAGCCTCAAAGCCAAAGCAAATTAAAATTGCAGATATGGATGGTGACGGCAAGCCGGATGTTGCCGTAGCAAGAGACTCTGTGATCGATTTGTACCGGAATATTACAGCGAATGGAACTATAGCTTTTGCAGCACCGGTAAACTTATTGTTCGGTTATAAGGTCAGCAATTTTGAAACCGGCGATTGTGATGGAGACGGCAAAGCTGATCTTGTGGTGGGAGTTACAAATAACACCCCTTCTTCAAACAGGGGCGATGGATACGTATTAAAAAATACAAGTACACCTGCCGCAATAAATTTTGCAATGACAGATTCATTTTATTGCAACGGCGCACCAGGTAAAATAATCATACGCGATTTTACCAATGATGGAAAGCCTGATATTGTGGTTGGTATGTATAGCTGGGTATCCCTGTTCAGGAATACAGGTACGGCCGGTACCTTTTCATTCCAGGATAGGAGCGAGTATTCAGTGGTTGCCGGTAACAATAACAGCTTTGATTTCATCGGTAATATAACCAGCGCCGATTTTAACGGTGATGGGTGGGAAGATATCGCCGGTGGTACCTATACTTCATATATAAGTATTCTTACAAACTCCATGGGGAACTCTTTTATTAAAAGCATGATAGCGGAGCCCTTTTCAACTATAGGATACCCCTGGTCCGGGGCAGCAGCTATTGATGCAAACCGTGATGGTAACACAGATATTCTTTCGACCCGCTATCTGCTCAGAAACCTGGGCGGCAACAATAACCTGGAACTGGAAGGGTCATACGAACTGGGTTTTGGTTTAGTAGAAGAACTGAGTGGTGACGGCAAAGCAGATGTAGTTAAGTTGAATGACTCTTTAGGAATTGCTGTGTACAAAAATGCAAGTTTACCTGGCGACATAACCTTCAAAGCGCCGGTGAATTACATTACTGGAATAAATCCACAGGTGCTGGAGGCGAGTATAGTGAGTGGCGATTTTAATGGGGATAATAAAGCTGATATTGCTTTTTGTAATTATGGCGATTCGGCTTTTTATATACTGCTCAACCAAACCGGGGTAAGCCGGGTTTGTATTAATGGCAGTACCTCATTTACATCATCTGTAACTGGCGCTGCTTACCAATGGCAGGTAAATACGGGCACAGGCTTTTCAAATATCAGTAATAATGCGAACTATACAGGTACAAATACCAAGGTTCTTCAACTGACCAATATACCTGGTTCATTCAGGGGTTACCAGTACAGGTGTGTTGCTGATGGCAGTAACGGTGATGTTTACACGGTGAGTTTTACCAACAGTTGGACAGGAAGCGTTGATAATCATTGGGAGAATCCGGGTAACTGGAGTTGTGGAACAGTGCCTGGTAACAATACCGATGTATATATTGGGGGAGGAAAGGTTGAATTAAATTCGGATACCCAGATACGGTCCTTACAAATTTTGCCGCAGGTTGATTTTGTTGTTACACCGGGGTACACCTTAACAGTAATACATTAAAAAATGCTACGGTTAACAAGTAGTTGTTCATATTAATAAACAAAGCCGGCAATTCAATTGCCGGCTTTGTTATCTTATCAAGGATACTTATTTCAGATCATACGCCTTCAGTACATCTCTCACCAGCACATATACCCTGTCGGTTGCTTCATCTACCACAAATATGGGTGAAGTATCGGGAAACAAAATTTTCTTAGTGGCTTCTCCTTTTTCTTTGTTCCATACCATCAGCCCGTTACCTTCCGGCATTTCAGACAGTATGTAAAGGTTGTCTTTGGTTGCCTGGCTTGCAAGGTAGCGTTTGGAAGCCTCGTTATACATGTCCGTTCCCAATTGATTTAATGATTCACCCTGGTTCCTTTGATCATAACCGGCAACAAACTGACTAGTGTTGCCAGTCGTCAACGCATTGGCAAATCCCTGGTTCATGTTCACACCTCCCTGGATAGCTTTTCCTGCACCATAAGCCTGCACCGCCACGCTTGCTATTTTCAGCAATTTCTTTTTTGTATTGCCGATATCCTTAAAATAGTTGTTGTAGTTAATTTTTCCATCAGCAGATTGAAAAGAGGCTACGTTTTGATTGGCACTGATGATGACGGTGGCCCCGTTTTTCCTGCAGTCAAAAGTGAGCGTTTCTTCTTCCGCATTGAATTTTTTAAATGCCAGGTCTTCGGCCACCAGCCTGTAAGTAACATCAGTAAAATTAAATGCATGCAATTTTTCATTGGCATAAGCGTATAAAATTTTATTGCCTGCATCAATGCCAAAGTTGGCTTTACCCTTCAGTTTAATATCCTTGTTCCATACATCTTTGCCTTTTTCATAAGTAAGGATATTGGCTCTTTCAGTTGTTACATACATTACACCTTTTGCGGTGGGCTCTGCCAGCGTAAAGCCACCTTTCACCGTTTCATCCCATACTCTTTTACCGTTTTTATCCACCCAAGAAAAAACAGTTTCGTCATCTTTTGCTTTTTGGATCGCCAGTATGCCATCTTCAGTAAATCTTACTTCGGTAATATTGCCCAGCTTGCTGTCTTTCTCCCACTTCATATTACCGCCTGCATCCATCAGGTTGATGCCAGCTTCGTTATAAACAATATAGTCATTGCCCATCGGGGTAATACCGTTCAGTTCATCCCTCATTTTAATGGGCTCTTTCAACAGGCTTTTGCCATCGGCAGTACTTAGCTTGTCAATATATTTTTTATAACCAATAAACAATGCTTTTTTATCCGTGGTCATATAAGCATCATCCACATTTTCGTCATACTGTTTTTTCCAGGCAATGTTTCCAGTTTTAGCAATCGCAAAAATTTCTTTTTTATACACTAATATTAAATTGCCATCAGCATCGGTAGCGGGGGCCACGTTAAATGCAGAATTCATATACGATTTGATGGCTCTTTTTAAAGCTCCGATGCCGATACCACCCGTTTTTTCCTGGGCCAGTGGTACTGTCCAGCTTTGTTTGGCAGCGGCAAAGTCGATCATGGAAACAGAGAGCAAACCGTCTTTCACACTTTCCACCAGCAAACCATTTAAAGACGGGATGATAAGGGTGTTGCGCACTTTAATACCTTCATCTTTGCTGTCGTACACAATTTTTCCGTCTCTTGCCTGTATGATATAGGTATTTTTATTATTGCTGACCGTGATACTTTTCCTGCGTTCGATCTTTATAAAAGGAGTGCCATCAATAATGGATATATCATCTTCTTCCAGTCCCAGCAGATCTTTGTTCTCCCACAGCATTACTTTTTTTTCCGGATCAATCGAAACGAGTTTAAATTCATTGCCGGTAATTAGTTCTCCTGTAGAGGCCTGCAGTAAAAATTTGGGGGCAAAGGCGAGATTGCCCACCGGTATTTCAAAAATGGGCTCTGTTTTTTGTGCCGTGGCTTTGTAAGCAGGCAGTAATGAAGTTGCAAACAGGAAAGCAACCAGTTGTTGTTTAAGGTTCATTTGTTGGTTTTTAAGATGGCAAAAATAGGGGAACGGGTTCAAAGTGTTTTATTTGTGGAATACAGACGGTTTTACGTGAAGTGGACCTGGAACCCGCAGCAATGCAGAAAGACACAAAGCGTATAGGAGCTTATTATTCACTTCTTTTAAAAAGTGAAGGTGGCATTTTGTAATTTTTATCCAGTCATTTGTTTCTTCACCCTAATTAGCTATTGCATTTGCCAATCCCTCTTTCTATCTTACCCTCCATTCATTCACTAAAAACCAAAAACCAGACATGAGAAAATTGCTCTTCATTGGTTGCCTGGCCGTACTGGCCTCCTGCAACAATGCCTCCACAACAGAAACGAAAAAAAGACAGCAGTGGCACATCTACGGCTGAAGCAACTGCTAAAAAAGCGATGCCCGAAATGCCTTACACCCTTGCGAAGGGCTACAAAAACTGGCAGCCCGGCGACCAGCAACATGCGCTTACAGTTATGAATTCGCTCAAAGCCTGGGAAAATGGCGATATAGCCAAATCGATGGAAAGTTTTGCCGACAG
>JAKQJG010000077.1 GCA_029561305.1 Bacteroidota bacterium
ATGATGCTTTCAACAAAAGATGAAGATTATAAAGAACTTGAAACCTGGTTTAAAAAGGAAGATCTTTCCGTATCCAGATAGCAATAAATTTATCCCGTATCAGGCTCATTGTTTTTACCTTTAGTTATTCCTAAAATCAAAGGCATGAAAAAGGGTATCACCGTATTATTTTTATTCATCTGTATTCATTGCATTGCACAAAACAAAAAAGGACTCGTAAGCGGTCCATGGGCCGGCAATGTGGAACTACGAAATGCAACGGTGTGGGTGGAAGTAACGCCGTTGGTTAAATCAGTAGAGGTAAAATATTTCTATGTTGACAATGATATATCGGAAGGGTCCGTTGTGGCTTATAAGGGAGAGCTTGGCAGAGAATTCAATCCACTAAAGATTGAACTGAATGGCCTGAGAATGAACACCACTTACCAGTATGAAATTTTTATTGACGGACAAAAGATAGACCCCGGCTTCCCAACAAAATTTACTACCAAAGATCTTTGGCAATGGCGCAAACCAGCGCCGGATTTTAGTTTTTTAACCGGCAGTTGCGCTTATTTTAATGAACCCATCTACGATCGCCCCGGCAAACCTTATGGTGGCGATTCCTCCATCTTTGAAACAATGGCCAGTACGCCTGCGGCCTTTCACCTCTGGCTCGGCGATAACTGGTATACAAGAGAAGTGGATTATTATACGCCATGGGGATTGAATTACAGGGCCAGTCGTGACCGCAGCCTGCCCGTACTACAAAAGTTTATGGCCAGTATGCCGCAATATGCTATTTGGGATGATCATGATTATGGGCCCAACGATATGGGCAAAAATTATATCCTGAAAGAAGCCACCCGTAAAGTATTTATGAATTACAGTTGCAACCCGTCGTATGGTTACAGTGGTGAAGGCATCTATTCGGTTATTGGTTACAGTGATGTGGATATATTTTTAACAGATGACCGCTATTGGAGAAGTGAAGCTGAATTAAAAGACAGTATTGATGGCAAACCCAATACAGATAAAACTTATTTCGGAAAACAGCAACTGGACTGGCTAAAAAATTCCTTGCTGTACAGTAAAGCCACTTTTAAAGTGATTGCCACAGGTAGTCAAATATTGAACCCGTATTCAGATTATGATTGTATGCGGATGTATACAACGGAGTATAAGGAGCTGATGGATTTTTTGGCGGAGTATAAAATAAAAGGCGTGCTTTTTTTCTCCGGCGACCGGCATCACAGCGAAGTAATAAAAAAGGAACGTGCCGGATCATATCCGTTGTACGACGTCACCAATTCTCCTTATACCAGTGGTGTGGGTAAAGTAAGAGGAGAAGAACTGAATAACCCGGCAAGGGTCCCCGGCACATTGGTAGAAGCACAGAATTTCAGCAAAGTAACCGTAAGCGGAAAGAAGAATGAAAGAATCCTGACAGTAGCGTTTTTGGGATTGAAAGGGGAGAAGCTGGGAGAGTGGAGTGTGAATGAAAACGAATTGAAATAAGAGCATCTGTTATCTTTGCCGTATGACCTCTCAATATTTTACTTACGAAAAAGGAAAAGTGATCCAGGCATTGCGCTATCATTTTATTTCCCGGAAAGAAATAAAGTTTATGATGATACTGGTAAATGTGTTTGCCATCAGTTCTGCGGCTTTGTTCTTTTTTAAAAAAATTTCACCCCTGGCATTCCTCATCAGTTCTGTTTTATGGTTTGCCATGATGATCGCTTTTTGGTATTTTCTTCCCACGATGATCTATAAAAAGAACAACACATTTAAAGACAGGTTTAAAGCCACGCTGGATGAAGATGGTTTTATGATTGAAAATGACAGGGGCAGCCGCGGCTGGGAATGGAACCAATTCAGTACCACGTTAGAAACACCGCATTTTTTTCACTTGTATTTCGACAGCCGTTCTTTTTTTATAGTACCCAAAGAGGCATTTGAAGGAGATGATGAGCATGAAGCAAGAAAAATATTGAGAGAGAAAATCAAGGGTAAATATTAAGAGGTTTTGTGGCAGCTGGTGGCATCAGCTCTTCCGGACAAATAAGGATCTCTTTTACCAATACAAAATAATAAATTCCAAACAACGAATACCAAATGATCCTTACAGTTTCTTCTCCATTACCCGGTGCGGAATATTCACTTCGATAAATTCATCCCCTTTTGTTTTGTAGCCGTAGCGTTCGTAAAAACCAATAGCCGTTTCACGGGCATGCATAACAATCTTTTTAAAGCCACGGTCACGGGCAATGTTCTCTGCAAACTGCATCATGCTTTCTCCAATACCCATGCCTTGCCGGTTTTTCTGCACTGCCATTTGCCTTAGCCGGGTACAGTTAGCGTCAACTTTTGTAAGGAGACAGCAGCCTATTATTTCATCCTCTTCAAAAGCTCCAATCAAAATGTCGTCCTTTTCTTTGTTTAATTCATCCTCAGTAAAACTAAGGCCAAGGGGCTTGCGCATGATCTCATACCGCAGCTTCACCATCTTTTCATAATCCTTGCTGCCGTGATATAATTGCTTTAATGCCATGTTGCAATATAATAAATAACGGCTAAAGACCGGGTGGTCTAAATAAAAAAGGGCCCCGGAAAGGGCCCTGTAGGTACGGTTAAAAGTGTATTATTGTTTAATCACTTTTATCGTTTCTGCCTTGGTACGGCTGCTAACAGTAAGCAGGTAAGTACCGGAAGGCATTGATTGTGCTTGGTATAGTGCGATTGTATTAGGTCCTTTTGTAACGGCGCTGGTTATGTTCATCACTTCACTGCCGTTAATGCTGCGGAGGGTTATTTTTACGGTTTCTTTTTCTTCACCATAAAAAGAAACATTCAGGTTGCTGGTAAAGGGAAGCGGCCATGCTTTTACCGTGGTTTTACCAGTGGTGCCCAGTTGCAGCATTACTGAGGCTGAATACTTGAAACTGCCATTGATGTTTACCATTTTAATACGGTAATACACTGTTTTGAAAATATAAAAAAACAGGTCGTCATTACTTTGATAGCTGTTTTTTGCATTACCCAGGGCAGATTCAGTGGCAATTGTTTCAAAGCTGGTACCATCGGCACTGCGTTGAATTTCAAAATAACTGCTGTTGCCTTCATTCTCTGTTTGCCAGTACAACTGCACTTTCTTATTATTTTCTGTGCCTGAAAAACTCAATAGGCTTACGGGCAGTATCACCTGCTGTTTGCCAATAACAGGAATGATATAGTTGGCAATATTTGAGGTAACACCTTCTTCATCATTAGCGCTATAGGTAAACAACACTTGTCCATTATAACTGGAATCGGGCGTAAACACAAAGCTGGCAGCCAGGTCAGGAGTGATCATCATGCCCTCACTTACAGTTACCAGTTGGCCATCCATGCTCAGGCTAAGGATACCTTGTGATTCAGAAGGCACGCTGTGAATAGTAAAAGAGGAAATATTACTGCCAGCTGAAACTGCTTTAAAAGGCAATATGCTGGTTGATTGTACAACGGGCGTCATGGTTATATCATAAGCCACAGGAGCCAAAGGAAGATTGTTATTACCAAACCTGCCTTTTGCTTCCGACCTTCCCGCAATACACAAGGCAATTACTGTAATGATAAACCATATAAGCGCATCTTTTACAGACAGACCTTCTTGTGGATGCCTGTTGAATTTGCCCTGGCGGTTGTCCTGGTTGATACTTGTTTTCATAAAGTGGGGGTTTGCGTGTGTACCAGTGTAAACAGGTTTAATGCCAAACAGGCAAACCCTTTACCAGCAAGGGTTTTAGCTTCAGGCCAGGGTTTGATCTTTCCAGATTATAGAATTAATTGCCAGAAATTGTATTTGAAATGGGTGCTCAATATGACTCAAGGAACTTTTAGCCCGGTTGAACCTATTAAAAAAGACAGATGCCGGTAATAAAAATATAAAATGACTTTATGCAGTTTTTGCTGTTAACAAACTACATTCAGCGTCCTTTTGCCATTTTTTTAATAGCGGCAATATTTTATTGTTATTAAGTCAAAAAGTATATTTTTGCTGCTGAAAATTTAAAAAATACTACCATGTCAGACATTGCAACAAGAGTAAAAAAGATCATTGTTGATAAATTAGGTGTTGACGAAGCAGAAGTTACCACTGAAGCTTCATTTACAAATGATTTAGGAGCAGACAGCTTAGACACTGTTGAATTAATCATGGAATTTGAAAAAGAATTTAACATTTCCATCCCTGATGAACAGGCTGAAACAATTACCACTGTTGGCCAGGCTGTTACTTACTTAGAGGAACACGCTAAGTAATCAGTAATCTTCATCTGTTTTTAATTATCGCAGGCAAATCGTATGGAATTAAAGAGAGTAGTTGTAACCGGGTTAGGGGCCATCACTCCTTTAGGCAAATCCCTCAGTGAATACTGGAAGGGTTTGGCTGATGGTGCTAATGGCTGCGACTTCATCAAACAATTTGATGCCTCTAAGTTCAAAACACGGTTTGCCTGTGAAGTTAAAGAGTTTGAACCCACTGCCTACCTCGACAAAAAAGAGGCCCGTAAGATCGACCGCTTCACGCAGTTTGCCTTAATTGCTGCCGACGAAGCAGTAAAAGATGCGGGCATCAACAAAGACAATGTGGATGTTGACAGGGTAGGTGTGATCTTCGCCAGCGGAATCGGCGGTCTCATTACCTTCCAGGAAGAAGTTACCAATTACGCCACCGGCGACGGTACACCAAGGTTCAATCCTTTTTTCATCCCAAAAATGATCCTGGATATTGCCGCTGGGCATATTTCCATGAAGCATGGTTTTCGTGGTCCCAACTACGCCGTTGTTAGCGCCTGTGCTTCTTCCACCAATGCTGTTATTGATGCTTTTGACAATATTCGTCTTGGTAAGGCTGATATCATTGTTACAGGTGGAAGTGAGGCTGTGGTGAGTGCTGCAGGTGTTGGAGGTTTTAATGCAATGAAAGCATTGAGCGAAAGAAATGATTCTCCCCAATCGGCCAGCCGGCCCTTTGATAAGGACAGGGACGGTTTTGTAATGGGTGAAGGCGCAGGTGCCATCATTTTAGAAAGCCTGGAACATGCTTTAGCAAGAGGTGCTAAAATTTACTGCGAAATTGCAGGCGGCGGTGCTACTGCCGATGCACATCATATCACAGCTCCGCATCCCGAAGGTTTGGGCGCTCAGAATGTAATGAAAGCAGCGCTGAGAGACGCAGGTATGCAACCGGAAGACATTGCCTACATCAATGTTCATGGAACATCCACTCCGCTGGGAGATATTGCAGAAACCAAGGCTATTTTGAATGTGTTTGGTGACCATGCCTATAATTTGAATATTAGTTCTACCAAGAGTATGACCGGGCATTGTCTTGGCGCTGCCGGTGCTTTAGAAGCCTTGGCCTGCATCATGGCGGTAACACAGGATATCATTCCTCCTACCATCAATCATTTTACCGATGATCCGGAACTTGATCCAAAACTGAACTTCACCTTTAATACGGCGCAAAGGCGTACTGTAAACGCTGCACTAAGTAATACGTTTGGCTTTGGTGGCCACAATGCCAGTGTGATTGTGAAGAAATATCAATCTTAAGGCCTTCCTGTTTATCCCATAATAAATTACTCCATTGTTAATGGGTATTCTGCTGTGATAGTTTTCTCCTGTAAATCCATTAATTTCGATTAACTAACATTTAATCTGTTTGCAGCTTCTCAAAAACATTTTTAAGGAAGATTCCAAAAAGAAAGAGTTCAGGAACCAACTCACCAACGTAATTGGTTTTACACCGGGAGAGCTTGACCTCTATATAACTGCATTAAGCCACCGTTCGGTAAGAGAAGGAGCGGATGAAAACAACGAGCGGTTGGAGTTTTTAGGCGATGCTGTATTGAGTTCTATTGTGGCGCATTATCTTTTTAAAAAATACCCTTACAAAGGCGAAGGCTTTTTAACCGAAATGCGGAGCAAGATGGTGAACCGCCAGCAGCTGAATGATATCGGTATTAAAATGGGTTTGAAAAAGATCACCATCTACAACAAACACGACAATTCTCTCAAGATCTCCCAGATATTTGGCAATACCTTAGAAGCATTGATCGGTGCTGTGTATTTGGATAAAGGATATAAGAAAACCCAGAAATGGGTGGAAAAATATATCATCTCCACGCACATGTTCATCGATGACCTGGAAACTGTAGAGATCAATATCAAAAACAAACTATATGGCTGGGCCAATAAAAATGGCAAGGCATTGGAGTTTGAAACATTGGGAGAAAAGTTTGAAAATGGAAGACGCCTGTTTACCATTGGTGCCACAGTAGATGGAGAATTGATAGCAGAAGGCAAAGGGTATAATAAAAAAGATGCCAGCCAGATTGCGGCGCAGCTGGCGGTGGAAAAATTAGGATTATAAACTGTTTCTTGTTTCTTGTTGCTCGTTCTGTAGGGTGCAGGTTACATAAGTTTCGGTAGAGTCTCTGATTATGAAGAACGAGAAACAAACGAACAAGAAACGAGAAACTAGAAACAATGCGTTTTGGAATATTAGGCAGCGGAAGCTGGGGCACAGCGATTGCAAAAATTTTAACTGACAATGGTAACACTATATCCTGGTGGAACCGGAGCGATAAGGCTATACAGCATATACAGGCACGCAGGCACAATCCTCATTATTTAAGTCACGCCTATTTTGATACCACCAAATTAAAACTTACACAGGATGTTGCAGAAGTAATCACCCATTCTGATTGTATTGTAATAGCTATACCTTCTGCTTATGTTACCAGCACACTGCTTTCTGTTGATAAAAATATTTTTAAAGGTAAAAAGATCGTCAGTGCAATAAAAGGTATTTTGCCAGACCAGAATGTATTGCTCAACGATTTTTTAAAAACGGAGTTTGATTTTCCTGTTGAAGATTATTTTGCCGTATTGGGTCCCTGTCATGCTGAAGAAGTGGCATCAGAAAAATTATCCTATCTCACATTTTCTGGAATGGATGAAGCAGTAACAGCACAGATCGCCGCACATTTCCGGACGCCTTATATTAATACCATTACAAACAATGATATCTACGGTGTGCAGTATGCCGCCGTACTAAAGAATATTTATGCGTTGGGGGCGGGTATTGCTCACGGTCTCGACTATGGGGATAATTTTTTAAGTGTGCTCATTGCCAACAGCGCTGATGAAATGGCCATCTTTTTACGCAGCCTTGGTGTGCAAAATATACAGGTAGGCACTATCGATCATATCAAACACCTGCACCAGAAATCGCAAACCAATTATGCAGCGTCGGTATATCTCGGCGACCTGTTAGTTACCTGTTACTCGCTTTATAGCCGTAACAGAACATTCGGCAACATGATCGGCAAAGGCTATTCGGTAAAAGCCGCACAAATAGAAATGAGCATGGTGGCGGAAGGGTATAATGCCAGCAAGTGCATGTACCTGATCAACCAGAAAATACAAGCTAATATGCCGATTGCAGAAACCATTTATAAGATCTTGTGGGAAAATTTACCAGCGGTGGAAGGATTTGAAAGGATTGAGAAAACACTGGAGTAAGCATATCTCTTTTTTAAAATTGTTCTTTTGAAAATTCATCATTCAAAAAACAGGTCCGCTGCAATTCCATCTGCAAACAATTTCCCTTCATCAGTCAAAATGAGATGTGCATTTTGAACAATGAGTTTATTACTCCCGGCATATTTCTTCCCCAGCAGCATAATTTTTTCACCAAACTGTTTTCCAAAACCAGCCACCACTTTGTCAATACTCAATCCTTCAACGGTTCTCAATGAGGTCATGATGTATTCATTTAACCGCTGTGTTGACGTCAGTTTCTCTTCTTCAAAAGGAATACCCCCTTTTTGTAAAGATTGAATGTATACACTGTTATTGGCTACGTTCCATCTCCGGCAAGTACCATCAAATGAATGTGCCGATGGGCCAAAGCCATAATATTTTTCACCTGACCAATAACTGCTGTTGTGTTTGCTTCTCATTCCTGGCAAAGCATAGTTGCTGATTTCATAATGGTCGTAGCCGGCATTTCGCATCCATTGCATCAGCAGTAAAAATTGTTCCGATTGCTTGTCCGGATCTGTATTTGCTTTTTTATGTTGTGTAATGAGTTTCGAAAGTGCTGTTTTAGGTTCTACAGTAAGCGCATAACAGGAAATATGGGGTACGTTTTTTTCAAAAACAATATCCACGTTTCTTTTCCAGTTGTCATTTGTCAAAAGCGGCGATCCATAAATAAGATCGATCGAGAAATTGCTGAAGCCGGCGTTTTTTATTTCATCAATACATTGCAATGATTCAGCAGCTGTATGAGCCCGGTTCATCCATACCAGTTCGGCTTCATCAAAGGACTGTATGCCCACACTCAGCCGGTTAATCCCGGCGGCAAGCCATTCTGATAGTTTGCCTGGATTGACATCATCCGGGTTGGCCTCTAAAGCAACCTCTGCTGTTCCTGCTATGTCAAATTTTTTATGCAGTGCTTCCAGTATCCTGTTTACATCATCTTTTAAAAGCAGGCTGGGCGTGCCACCGCCAAAATAAATGGTTTCTATTGTCTCATTTCCGTCAAATAAAAGCGTGATGTTAATTTCCTGGATCAATGCAGCGATCAATTCATCCTTCAGTCTTAATGAAGTGACAAAATGGAAATTGCAATAATTACAAGCCTGCCTGCAAAATGGAATATGTATGTAAATGCCTGCCATTATTTCAATGTGTTAAGTCTTTTTCCGGCAGGTGAACCTCCTTGAAAATGGAATTTGAATATATATACCGGCCAATTTCTGATTTACGATTTTACATATTAGATTTGATACCTGCAATGGCAACAACAACAAAAAACTGCATCAAAATATTTTTCCTCTTCTTTATTGCAGTGGTTGGTTGCTGCCTCCATGGTTATTGCCAGCCACAACCAACACAAATGTATCCACTGATTATTCAGTACGTTGACAAAGATAGCTCCTTTAAAGGCGAAGGTTTGAAATTGCAGACTGCCTTTGCCAACCAGGCGCTCTGTTTAAATTATATCAACAAGTTGCCGGCACAATTGCAATTACAAGGTTATACCGGTGCCTCAATTGATTCCATCAGGCTCGACACGGCATCCACCTTTATCAGTTTATTTTTAGGAATACAACAAAAATGGGTGCAGTTGAATACCGACAGCATTAATAGAAAAGTATTGGAGGCAGGTGGTTATTTCTCTGACAATTTTATTAATAAGCCGGTAAATTTTGGCGAATTGCAGTTGATGAAAGAGAGGATGCTTAATTACCTGGAGAACAATGGATACCCTTTTGCTGCTGTATACCTCGATAGTGTAATGATGAAAGAAACTGGTATGACGGCCTCTTTAAAAATTAAGGAGGGCCCATTGTATAAGGTAGATAGTATCAGGATCTTTGGTAAAGCAAAACTCTCTAATTATTTTTTACAACGATATTTAAGTATCCCCAACAAAAGCATTTACAGCAAAGAGAAACTGGAACTGGTTGACAGGAGAATTTTGGAATTGCCTTATGTACAGTCACAGGCGCCGAGCGATCTTACCATGCTCGGTACCGGGTCGGTTTTAAATCTCTACCTGCAGCCAAAACGAAGCAGCCAGGTAAATTTTTTGGTGGGTTTTTTACCCGCCAATAACGAAACCGGCAAACTGCAGCTCACCGGTGATGTCAACCTCAATTTGAAAAATGCCCTGGGCAGCGGAGAAACCATCGCTCTTAATTGGCAACAGTTGCAATTGAGTTCGCCAAGACTGATCCTCGGTTATCAGCAGCCATATATTTTCCGCTCTTCATTTGGAATTGATTTTGGCTTTGAGCTGTTTAAAAAGGACTCCACTTTTTTACAATTAAATGCACAGTTTGGGATACAATATCTTTTGTCTGCACGACAGTCTGGTAAGCTTTTTATTCACCAGCAAAAGACCACCTTGCTGGCTGCTGGTGTTGATACTAATGCAATCAAAGTCACAAAAAAGCTTCCTGTTAATGTAGATGTGAACGCCATTAGTGTTGGTGTTGACTATGAATGGGCTAATACCAACTATAAATTTAATCCCCGTAACGGCAATGAGGTAAGAGTAATAACGACTGTTGGAATTAAAACGATCAGCAAAAACAGCGACATTTTGAATCTAACTGATCCTGGCTTTGATTACAATTCTTTATATGACTCACTCAAATTAAAGACATACCAGTTGCGGATAAAATTGAATGCGGCGCATTATTTTCCGGCGGGCAAGCGTGCCACATTTAAGTTGCAGGTCAATGGTGGTTACTTCAGCAGCCCGAATATTTTTCGTAACGAACTCTTTCAAATAGGAGGCTATAAATTATTAAGGGGTTTTGATGAAGAGAGTATTTATGCAACGCAGTATGGAGTGGTTACTGCTGAATACAGGTACTTGCTGGGTCTTAATTCGTACTTATTTGGTTTTGCAGACGGTGGCTGGGCAAGAAATAAATTCCAGGACACGGATGTAAAAAATAATTTTCTGAGCACTGGTATCGGTTTGTTGTTTGAAACAAAATTCGGGTTACTGAACATGAGCTTTGCATTGGGTAAGCGCAGCGATACAAATTTTGATTTGCGCCGGGCCTCCAAAATACATTTCGGATACATCAATTATTTTTAGATTAATTCAATTTACTTTTGCCCCACAACCTAATTATTTGAAGCGCTGTTATCTTTTAATATTTTTCCTGTTGCCTTTTCTGTCGTTTGCCCAACTGCCGCAGCAGGACAGCAGCAGTTTGCTGCCAAAAAATGATTCAGCTGCAGCAGGTAAAGACAGTATGGCAACAGCCAAAGATTCAGTTGTGTTGCAAAAAGATTCCATCGCAAAGGCTGTCAACAGCATGCAATCAACTTTTCAACGTATGATCGAAGAAGCTTTGCAACAAAGCAGGTTTGTACAATCACAGGAAAAGCCTGTTGCTTCGGTATCTAAAGAAATGCCTGCTATGTTCAACGAAGCTTTATTTTATATGCTGCTGGCTTTGGTATTGTTTTTTGCTTTTCTTCGTTTTTTATATGAGCGGTATTTTAATAACATGTTCAGGGTATTCTTTAATACATCGCTGCGGCAAAGCCAATTGACAGACCAGTTGCTGCAGGCAAAGCAGGTGTCCCTCTTATTCAACATATTATTTATTTTAACCGGCGGTTTATATATTTATTTTTTACTCACCCATTTTAAATGGCTGAGTAGCGATATGCCGGTGATGACTATTGGCATTTGTACGGTGTGCCTGGCGTTCTTGTATTTTTTCAAATATTGTTCTCTCAGGTTTACAGGGTGGATTACTGGATACAATGCAGCGGCCAGTACTTACTTGTTCATTATTTTTCTTATTAATAAAATATTAGGTGTATTGCTGTTGCCGTTTGTAATTGTAGTGGCCTTTGGAAAAGATTTTCTGCAAACACCTGCAGCGCTCGTTTCCCTGTTGATGATCGGTTTGATGTTTGTTTTACGTTTTCTTCGTTCTTATAGTCTACTCAGAAAAGATATTAAAGTAAGCCGCTGGCATTTCTTTATTTATATTATTGGTGTAGAAGTCCTTCCTCTTTTACTCATTTACAAAGCCCTCGTGGTTTTATTAGGTAAAAACCTCTAATTTTGCACAACGGTTTATAAAATCATCTCCTGCATGATCAAACAAGGCGAAAAAACAGCAGTTTCTAAAGCCCCTGTAATAAAAAAAGTACTTATCACTCAGCCTAAACCGGAAGGGGAAAAGTCGCCATATTTTGACCTGGCGAGAAAGCATGAGATCGAGTTGCACTTTCATCCTTTTATTATTGTAGATGGCATTCCCTCAAAAGAGTTCAGGAAGCAGAAGATCGATATTGCGAATTATACAGCGGTGGTATTTACAAGCCGTAATGCTATAGATCATTTTTTCCGGATCTGCGAGGAAATGAAAGTGAACATATCACAGGACACCAAATATTTTTGTATAACCGAAGCCGTAGCACTTTACCTGCAAAAGTTTATACTGTACAGAAAACGCAAAGTGTTTTATGGCGCTGATGGGACCAATAAAAGCCTGTTCGATGTGATCAATAAACATAAAGAACACGAAAAATTCCTTTATCCCTGCTCTCAGTCTTTTGATAGTGAAATTACCAACTGGCTTAAAGGACATAATTGCGAATATGCCACACCGGTAATGTATCGCATCATCAGCAACGACATCAAAGATGTAATGGCAAAAGGTTTTGATGTGATCTGTTTTTTTACACCAGGTGGCGTTAAAAGCCTTATTGAAAATTTCCCTGGTTATAAACAAAATGGCATCCGTATCGGGGCATTTGGCAGTAATACTTTTAAGGCGGTGGAAGAAGCGGGGCTTACATTAGATATAAAGGCACCTCAGCCCCTGGCACCCAGTATGGTAAGTGCGCTGGAACTATATCTCAGTTCAATAAATAAAAAATAGATCTCTGCAGTCTTATTAAATATTGCGGCCTGCTGGCCGCTTTTTTTATTTATGCCCGGTGCCTCCCCGTTGTCTGCAAAAAGAAAACGCTTCGCAATTTTTGCGAAGCGTTTCTAGAATATAAATACGCTAACAGATTTTTCTTACAGTTTATTTATCTTTCTCACTATCATGTCTTCGTTCAATTGTATTTTTAATACATAGGTTCCTTTGGCCATCACTGCAGTATTGATATTGATGTAATTGATGCCCTCTGTGATGGCTGTATTCTTAACCTGCAGCACTTTCCCATTCATGTCGGTAATAGTAATAATAGCCCTGTCTGTTCTGTCTGATGTGATATTTACCATCATCATATCTCTTACCGGATTTGGATAAACTGCGATATCTGCCGTTCCTTCATTTCTAACACTTCTTACTGCACTGTACCTGGAGCTGCCGTTCCTTTCCACCACTTTCAGGCGATAGAAATTGATGCCTCTGGCAGGTGTGTTATCAATAAATGAGTAGTTAATATTGATTGTACTGTTACCTGCTGCTGTTACTTCGCCTACCGGTACAAAATTGCGGCCATCAGTGCTACGTTCTATTATAAAACTGCCGCTGTTTATTTCCTGCGTGGTTGTCCAATTGAGTAAGTTAACCTTTGCACTGCGTTGAGCATTGAAAGAAAGTAAACCTACTGGTACCGGGTCAGAAGGCCCTACGCCGCTGGCAGCAGTTCCTCCACTAAAGCTGGTGACACCATTGAACTGGGCATATAAAATACCATTGATGGTTGCATTGCTGGTATTGGCATCTTCCAAGATCAAACTGTTTTGAACATTTTCCGGCGTTACGGATGTTGAAGACGGAACGAATTCACCTGATATTGTTTTAAACCACCAGAAGCCTTCATCATTACCACCATTAGCAGTTAAAAAATTGTTTTTCGCTACAATGATGGAGTCCAGTTCCCGTTGAGAATAGAAGAACCTTACATTCGCCGGGCCGGTCATTAAAGCTCCATTAAGATTTACATCCCAATAGCGCTGCATGGTATAGGTTGCCAGTTGCAATGCAGGATTTTCTGCTGCAAACCATTTGCGGTCTACAGTGATTTTGGCAGTAGCCTGTGCTTTTGCAGCGGCATTGGCGCCGGTATTGGTTGGATCCCATTGTATACCAAACAAATACCTTGAACTATTGGCGTCCGAATAGTAGGTCCATCCATCAGCATCAGTACATGCAGTAAGAGCAGGAGCTAAGCCAGCTCCTGTTTCCTGGCCGCCAGCCAATGCAATGTTGGAAGCGGTCGTTTTCGGTCCAACAAAAAAGCTGTCTATCGCCATCGGGTTGCCATAACTGCTATACGCATCCAGTGCAAATTGTACGGTAGAACCTGCATACTGTCCCACGTTAAAAGTATATAACCTCCATTCTGGAATTGAAGTAGGCGCCTGCGCTTGTGTTGGACTGATGGTGGAGTCAAGCCTTTTCACAACGCCAAGTCTTGTAAAGGTGTAGCCACCGTCTGACGATGCAGAAATAACTACGCTATCCTGGTTAAGCGGGTATTGAGCATCCTGTGTAAAGTAAAATCCAACCACATAGCCGCATCCCGTATTTCCATCGGCAGGTATAACGATACAGTTGCTGCGTGCCCTAGAAATAGTGCCGTCGGCAAAAAAGTAACTGTCGAATAAAGCCAGCGTTGATCCGCTCTTCGGCGCCAACTCGTAAGCCGGTGTATAAGCAGGATAATTTACACTATCTCCAACACCCCATACGCCAGCACCAGAAAGCTGGCTTACCGTCCAGCCAGGAACACTACCTTCAAAATCTTCTGCATAAGGCGCATTTACAGCAGGTGGTAAAGTAATGTGTTCGGTTACAATTACATCATCCGCAGCATTCACATCACCTGTGAGTGTTTGTATGATGGCAGAATCAAGGTTGGCACCGGCGATAGGAAATGCTGGCGTAAATGTGAGGGTGGCAGTATCTCCTGGCAATATTTCTGCTGCATTTGTTTGAGTAAGTGGTCCTTGAGGATTGGCACCTTGTACATAAAGCGCAATGGTAGCAGCATTCGCTGCAATGTTAACATTGCCGCTATTCCTGAGTTTTACCACTACATCACCAGATACATTGCAACCTGGAATAGGGGGAATGATATCTACCAACGCACCATTGAGTGCAGTATTAGCTGTAATAGTCACCAGGTAGTCTTCTGTTTCGCCCGATCCAAAAGTCTCACAATCACCCGTATTATCAAAGTTAGCAGCTCTTGCTCTTACACGGAAACCTGTAAGTGCCAGTACTGCATCAGCCGGAATATTGATAGTGCCTGAAGCTAATGTGCCGTTTACTGGCAGATCAGCAAATTCGTTGTCATCAAAAGTTCCGTTGTTATTAAAATCAATCCAGCAGGAAACCTGTATAGGATCATCTTGTACAGTTACACTGATGCTGTATGCCGTAACCTGGGTAAGGTCGGCTGTGTTGTTAGCGGGAGTTGCAGGGGTAAAAGTATAACCGGTTATCGGGTCTGCTACTGTGGCAGATGCATTAAACGTGGTACCCTGTATGGTTACATTAGTGATATAGTCATTTATAAAGGAATGCAGTTCTGCATCCGGTGGCTTACAATAGCATTCATTGGTTGGCTTTACGTCTACTTGTACCACATTTGACGAATCATACATGCTGCTGTTGGTACAGGTGGCAAGCAACCTGTAATAAGTCACAGCGGTTTGGCTTGTTGTTGCAAGTGAAGCAGTTGTTTGTCCCGAAATATTACTCCAGGATCCAGACCCCGTAGGAGAGGATTGCCATTGATACGTCATGCCATCGGCATCTGTAGCACCTGTATTTTCAAGTATCACCTGTGTTCCCGAGCATACATTCAATGGGCCGGTTATAATACCGGCAGATGGCATTCCTGTACAGGCGCCAAACTCTTCCACAGTAATATCGTCAATAAACATGTTGTTGCCATAATCACTAACAGCCAGGAAAGTGAAATAGTTAGTGGCGGTATTAAATCCACCGGGAATAACAAATGAATACCTGTACCAACCGTCGGCACCAGTAACAATTGGACTAAGTCCTTTAAACCTGTGCACTACACCAACAAGGGAGGCGCCGGTTAAATCCACAGTTGTGTTTATATACACCGATACACTGTCTGCACTGTTTGGATATGCATTATCCCTGTACATCCAGAAAGAAACAATTTTTGTTCCGGGTGTGGTAAGGTCAACCGAACTGCTGGTAAGAGCACTTGCATTGTCCCATAAAAAATCGTAAGAACGGAATTGTGCCATCCCTGCTCCAGAATGCGGATCTACCGTGAAAGGTGCACCATTAGCATCCTGGCCTCCGTCTGCACCTGTAGTGGCTAATTCCCATAACGCATCAGGGTCGTCACCGGCAGTGTGTATATTTTGCCATCCTGCGGGTGCAATGGTGTCGCTTTCAAAACCTTCTGTTAATAGCTGACTTTGTGCTGTGAATCCTGCAAAAAACAAAAAGAGGATCAACAACAGTTGTTTGTGTAGATGTATTTTATTCATTCTCATTTGATTTTCTTTGAAAGGAACAGTGAAATTAAATTAAATTATTATCATTTTTAACTTACAGACCCTTCATTTATTATTAAATGATGCATTTGTTTGCTGCTTACATTAAAACTTGCTGATCTTTTTGGTTATAACTTTTGTACCCATTTCAATTTTAAGAGTATAGTTGCCTGGTGCAAGTGCACTGATATTGGCAGTAGCTGTATTGCTTCCCCTGGACGCAAGAAGTCTGTTATTAAAAACAAGTTTTCCGTTCATATCATAGATGCTGATCACTACAGGT
>JAKQJG010000080.1 GCA_029561305.1 Bacteroidota bacterium
AAACCAGGTGTTTGTTCTGCCAGTTTGTGAATATCAAGTGTAGAAGAAATCTTTATTGGGCCAAGATGCACTTTAAAAATAGCTTCCCTTCCTACCAAATCGGGTTTGTCAATAGTGATCTGCCTGTCGAAACGACCCGGGCGGAGCAAAGCAGTATCCAATACATCCGGCCTGTTAGTGGCTGCAAGAATAATGATTCCAAGGTCGGTACCAAAACCATCCATTTCCACCAGCAACTGGTTCAATGTGTTTTCTCTTTCGTCATTGCTCATCATCACATTCTTACCCCTGGCCCTGCCGATAGCGTCTATTTCATCAATAAAAATGATACAAGGCGCTTTTTCCCTGGCCTGTTTAAACAAGTCCCTTACACGGCTGGCACCCACACCCACAAACATCTCTACAAAATCACTGCCGCTCAGGCTAAAGAAAGGCACTTGTGCTTCTCCGGCCACCGCCTTTGCCAAAAGCGTTTTACCGGTACCGGGAGGCCCGATCAGCAAGGCGCCTTTTGGGATTTTACCACCAAGGGCTGTATATTTTTTGGGATTTTTTAAGAAATCGACGATCTCCATCACTTCCACTTTCGCTTCATCCAGCCCGGCTACATCACCAAAATTGATATTTACTTTAGATGCTTTATCAAACAAAGTAGCTTTTGATTTACCGATATTGAAAATGCCACCCGGCCCTCCTCCGGAGCCTCCTGGTCCACCTACCTTCCGCATCATCATAATGAACAGTAAACCGATTAAAAGAATGGGAAGCAGTGTAGTCACCAGTTGTGCCAATACTTCACCTTCCTCTTTAGGAAAATCAGGCACTACTCTTACACCTGGATGCTCTTTGTAAAAATTATTGGCATTCATCAGCTCCGTAATGGTCTTGTCCTTAGATATACCAAAGGCTACCTGCGGCGGCGTAGTTTTTAAAAGAGCATCAAATTGGGCAGGTTCTTTAATTTCGAGCAGGGTTTTGTAATACTCGGGGTTGTTTTTGATAGAATCTTTGTATAAATGAACCCTTACGATACTTTTGTTGATGACAGTCTCTGTTTTTTCTACATGGCCCTTGAGCACCATTTCGTAAAAAGCTGTTTCAGATGTGTCTTTTCCTGCTCCGCTTACACCTCTTACCAGGTTCCAGCCAATGAGCGCTGCAAAAGCAATAGCATATATCCAATATATATTAAACCTGGGTTTTTTCTTCTGGCTGTCATCTCCCGGCTGGGGAATGTTATTTGGGCTGGGCTTCCTGTTCTTTTCCGTTGTGTTTTCTTCAGACATAAAATACGTTCTTACAAATGTGTGTTTAGTTGTTTGCTACGGTATATAACAAAATATTTGATTAATCGTTGTGTTCCATCATGGGAGCGTCACTCCACATTTCTTCCAATTGGTAAAATTTTCTTTGTTCTGTCATCATCACATGTACCACAATATTGACATAATCGATCAATACCCACTGAAGGCCCTGTCTTCCTTCGTGATGATACGGCTTTTCCCCGCAATGCGTTTTCACTTCATCATCCACATGGTCGGCGATAGCTTTTAACTGGGTGGTATTGCTTACTTCGCAGATCACAAAGAAATCTGCCACAGCCTCGGGTATTTTTCTAAGATCAAGGCTGACAATATTTTCACCTTTTTTTTCCTGGATGGCGTTTACGATGGCTTTAAAGAGTTTACTGTTCCTGGTGAGCCGTGATGCCGTATTTTTTTTGCGGCTTGATAAGACTGTAAGATTGTTCAAATGCTTTTGTTTTCTGTTAAAATGATGTTTGCTTTTACTGCCCGGTCTTCTTTTTTTTGTGCCGGGTAGCTTGTAGCTTGCAACAGGTTTCAAAAATACAATTTCTTTACCAACAATAAGCCTCCGGGGCAATTCAGGTAAGGTGAAAAGGAGAAACTTGCTTTTATGCCTTCAGCCGGTAACAAATTTATTATACTCGACAGCGTGGACAGCACCAACAACTATGCCATGGCACAAGCCCATGCGGCATTGGCAACACATGGCGATGCTATTTTTGCTTACCGGCAAACCGGTGGAAAGGGGCAAAGGGGCAAAACCTGGCTCACAGGTAACGGAGAAAATATAGCTATTAGTATTATCATCGAGCCAAATCAATTACAAGTGGCAGAACAATTCTGTTTATCGGCGGCCGTAGCACTGGGTTGCCATGATTTTTTTAGTAGTTATGCCGGGGAAGAGACTTTTATTAAATGGCCTAACGATATCTATTGGCGTGACAGAAAGGCAGGGGGAGTTCTAATAGAGAACGTGATAGGTAAACATAAGCAGGTTAATAACAATGAAACTTCCTGGAAATATGCTATTATCGGAATTGGTATAAATATAAACCAGGCCATTTTTGATCCAGGTTTGAAAAATGTAGTTTCACTAAAACAGATCACAGGTAAGTATTTTGAAGTGGCAGACCTGGCGAAAGAGCTGCATCAAAAGATTATAAAAAGAACCAATGCTCTTAACACTGGATATTTTGATCAATTAATGGAAGAATACAACGCTTTGTTATTTAAGAAAGATTGTGCGGTAAAACTGAGAAAGGGCAATATTGAGTTTGACACGGTGATAAAATCCGTCACTAAAAACGGACAATTGTACACCGTTGACAGGATTGACAATTTTTTTGATTTTGGCGAAGTGGAATGGATCATCTAGAAATGTAGAAGTGTAGAAATTTGAGAAGTAAAGATCAGGCAAAGCAGCAACTAAACTCCTCAACCACTAAACAGCCTAAACTTTTTAGGGTGCCAGCCTTTCGATCTTCCATACACCTGTTGACTGCAAAGTATATTGCAACCTGTCATGCAGCCTGCTGGGTCTTCCCTGCCAAAATTCTATTAATTGGGGTTTTAACCTGTAACCACCCCAATGTGTGGGCCTCACTATGGGAGACTGGCTGAATTTTTCCTCGTATGTTTTTACATTTCCTTCAATCAGATCCCTGTTTTCTATCACCCTGCTTTGCGGTGATGCCCAGGCGCCTACCTGGCTGCCGACAGGTCGGGAAAAAAAGTATTCATCACTTTCTGCTGCACTTATTTTTTCAATGCTGCCTTCAATGCGTATTTGCCGTTCCAGTTCCTTCCAGAAAAACACTATGCTGGCAACAGGGTTTTCAGCCAGTGTTTTTCCTTTGTTGCTTTCGTAATTGGTAAAAAAAACAAAACCATTGGCATCATATCCCTTTAATAAAACGATCCTTGCAGAAGGTTTGCCGTCTTTGGTGGCGGTAGCCAGTGTAAACGCATTTACCTCATCAATTTTGCTTGCTAAGGCATCATTCCACCAATGGGTAAATTGTGTTATGGCATCGGCAGCTGCATCTGCTTCTGTAAAACTTTTTAGCATATAATCTTTCCTGATAGCAGCTATTGAACTCATATCCTTGTATTTTGTGTGCAAAGTTGATGTAAAAGAGGAGAAGAAAAAATTTACATCCACTGATTTTTATCAGTCACCAGTAACGGGAGGGAACTTTAAGTGTTCTATTTCTTCTTCAGCATTGGCAAGCATGCTTTCCAGCTCTGCAATGCGGCTTACCTGCTGCTGCTGAATGATATGTTGTGTTTTTAATTCCTGCAGTCTTTCTCCAAGATCATCCAGTTGTACCTGCAGCAGGCTGTACTTGCTTTTTATTTCTTCCAGCTGGTAACCCGTGCTAACACCAAGGGATACCTGCTTTTCCAGGTCGGCTTCTCTTTCGGCAGCACCTTCTGCTTTTTGCATCAGTTCATTTACATAACTGCGTACATATTTTAATTCCTGGGTCTGCAGGTCGTAATAACTTTTTAATTCAGCGCCCGCTGAAGCTTTTTCTTCCAGTTCTTTTTGCTCCGTGTTTTTTGATACAGCGGCCTGCTGGTATTCCTGCAGTATGCCTTTGAGGGTGGCGTTTTCTGCCAGCAATTTCTCAGTGTCTGTATGGAGGTTTTCGTTCATGTGCTGGGTGCAAATGTAGCGAACGTGCTGGTATTATATGGAACCACCGGGTACAAGCACCGACTCTACGATCAGTTCTTTAGGAGCCTGGTCGCCGGCAATATTTTCCATCATGGTGGTAAATGCCAGCTTACCTAATTTATAACCGCTGGTTTCCACATAGGTAATATCGGGGTGATACAGTTTTGGAATAAATCCGTTGCTGATGGTGATCACAGCGATATCATCCGGTACTTTCAGCCCGGCTTCCAGCACTGCTTTCATCGCACCTGTTAAAATTTCATCACTCATGCAGAACAAGCTGTCCGGTTGTTGTTGAAGAGCAGCGGCAGTAACCGCTTTTGCTTCTTCCGGATTGTCTACATGATGAACCAGTACCTGCAGATTGTTCCCGGTTACCTCAAGAAAAGCTTTTTCTCTTTTTTTAGTGATAGAAAGCCCGGGATTTCCAAAAAGGGCCAGCAGTTTTTTCTTATTCTTTTCCACGATTGTACCGGCAGCAATAATAGCTGAGCCGGCGTCCGCCATACAAACTTTTATTTCTTCATTATCGTCGGGCACTTTATCAAAAAATATAACCGGCACTCCCGTGTTCTTTAATTTTTTATAGAGATCAATATTAGTATTACCTGATGTTAAACAGGTAAATACACCGGCCACCCTGTTCTGCCTGCACAGCTTTACGCTATCCTGTTCCGACCTGCTGTCATCCCCCGATTGCAGTATCAGTAATGTATACCCGCTTTTCCTGCATTCTTCCTCTACGGCAGCAATAAAAGAATCGTAAAAGAAATTGGCTACGGATGGAACAATGAGTCCAAAAAGATTGTTTTTACTGGTACGCAGGTGAATGGCGTTGGTGTTTGGTTCGTAGTCAAGTGCATCCGCAAGCTCCCTTACCCTTAGTTTGGTTTTATCCGAAATATCAGGATGATCTTTCAATGCCCTGGATACCGTTGAAATACTGATACCCAGCATTTCAGAGAGCTTTTTAAGTGTGGCGTTGTTCATATTGCAAATAAAGGTGAAAATAATCTTTTTAACAGCAAAGCGTTTCGCAAACAATTTCGCAAACGTTTGTTGTAAAAACAAACCTTTGCAATTAGTTGTTTAGGAAAATCCTTGCGGTAATTTATAAAATTGTTATACTTTTAGATTGTAATTGCTGCCAATCAATACCCCCCAAGGTACTCTTTTGCAGTACATTATATTCTTCTATTACCAAAACATAAAACTTACCGATTATGCATCTTGCTACGATGAAAAGATGTGCTATGCTCCTGATAGCCATCTTTGGGTTTACAGCTTTATCGCTTGCCCAAACAGTTACTGGAAAAGTAACTGACAAAAAAGGGGAACCACTTCCCGGCGTAACAGTAACCGTAAAGGGAACTAAGACCGCTACTTCCACAAACACTTCCGGCGTTTACACACTCAACAATGTTGGTGCTGATGCAGTACTTGTTTTTACTGGCGCAGGCATTGGCAGGCAGGAAATTCCTGTTGGTGGCCAGGCCGCCATTAACGCCGAACTCGAAACAACTGTTGGCAACCTGAACGAGGTTGTTGTGGTTGGTTACGGTACAGCAAGGCGTAAAGACCTTACCGGGTCGGTTGCCACAGTACAGGCAAAAGACTTTAACAAAGGTGTTTACACATCAGCTGACCAGTTAATACAGGGTAAAGTAGCTGGTGTACAAATGATCAACAACACGGGCGCACCAGGCGGTGCTTCTACAGTAAAAATCAGGGGTAACTCTACCGTTACAGGTAGTGGCCAACCTTTGTATGTTGTAGATGGTGTTGCTTTGGACGGCAGGTCCGTAGCTCCCGGTTTAGGAGATGTTGGTTTGGGGGGTAACAACCCCGGCGTAAATCCGTTGAACTTTATCAATCCCAATGATATCGCTTCTATGGACATCCTGAAAGATGCATCTGCAACTGCGGTGTATGGTTCAAGGGCGGCATATGGTGTGGTAATTATTACCACTAAAAAAGGCCAGGCAGGTGTTCCTAAAATTGAGTTCGGCGCATCTTATGGTGTTTCTAAAGTTTTCAAGAAATTGGAAGTGCTGGATGCAAATCAGTTTCGCCAGGCACTTACTTATTATGGATTGGGCAGTGCAAATGACAGGGGTTCAAGTGTAGATGCCTTTGACGCTATCAGTCAAACCGGCAAACTGCAAAATTATAACGTGGCCATTAGTGGCGGAACAGACGGTGCCAGGTACCGTTTTTCATTTGGTGCTTTAGACCAGGAGGGTATTATACGTAAAACAGGAATGAAAAAATACACTGCGAGCATGACAGGCAATTTCAAGTTCCTTGAAAGCAAGAATGTTGGCCTGGATGTAAGTATCATACCAAGTTTTTTTGAAAACCAGATAGCCCCTATTTCAAACAATGCCGGATCAAGAGGCAGTTTGATCGGTAATGCATTACAATGGAACCCCACTGAAAAAATGATCTTGCGTAACGCAGCTAACACTGCCGATTCTTTGAATGTTGTGCAGGGTGATCTTATTAATCCTTTGGCACTGCAGGAAGCCTGGGATGATAAAAGCAAGGTCACCACCGTTTTTGCGAGCATATCTCCATACGTAAAAATTGTAAAGTCTCTTGAATATCGTTTTTTATACAGTGTTAACTACGCTACTGGTAACAGGAGAACAACCATTCAGCCTTTTATGAACCTGCCAGATGTACGCGGCAGGGGAAGAGCGGTTATATCAAACAATGAGCTGTCTACAATTCAATTAACTCATACGCTTAATTTTAATGAAAAATTAAGTAGCAAGGTTAACTTGAATGCTTTGGTAGGCTATGAGTATATAAAATACACAAATAAAGGATCTTCAATGGGTGGTTTTGGCCAGGTGAATGGCGGATTTGGAAATTATGGCCTGGATTTCACTAATTATATCCAGTACTCAAATTCATCTAACAGGGCGATTAGCTCATTCAACGATCCAACATCTGAAATTCAGTCATATTTTGGACGTGCCACGCTGAATTTTGATGAAAAATACCTGCTGACTGCTACAGTAAGAAGAGATGGTTCAACTAAGTTTGGTACAAATAACAAATACGGTGTTTTCCCTTCATTCTCAGCAGCATGGAATGTTTCTAAAGAATCGTTCTTTAAAGTTAATTTCATTAACTCGTTAAAGATCCGTGCAGGTTGGGGCAGAACTGGTAACCAGGAGTTCCCTTCTGGTGCGGCCATAAGAAGATACTCTTTCTCAGGAGATGGAAGTGGTGCATTAAATCCTGTTAACAATGCTAATGAAGACCTGAAATGGCAGTCAGATAAGCAATATAATATTGGAGCAGATATCACTATTCTTAACAACAAAGTAAACATTACAATGGATTACTTTAACAAGAATACTTCTGATCTTTTGTTCCCAACTGAACCAATTCAACCAGCTGCACCAGGTGGAGCAATCACATGGAAAAATCTTCCTGGTAATATCGTGAACAAAGGTTTTGAATTTGCTGTTAATGCAACAATCGTGACTAGTAAAGATTTTACCTGGGATCTTGGTGTGAATGCAACTTTTATGACGAACAACGTTTCAGGTTTGTCAGGTTCTATCAACACTGGTGCGCTTGACGGACAAGGTATTACTGGTTCAACAGTTCAGGTAATCCGTAATGGTCTTCCTATCAATGCTTTTGTAACAAGACAGTTCCTTGGTTTTGATAAAACCACAGGATTGGCTCAATACACAGGAGATGGTGATTTGCTTTTCTATGCAGGAAGCCCTAACCCAAGTACTTTACTAGGTTTTACAACTTCGGTTTCTTTCAAGAAGCTAACTTTTACAGCAAATATGAACGGTGCTCTAGGTCAGTTGATCTACAACAATACGCTTAACAACGTAATTAATGTTGGCAGTATTAACAATGGTAAAAACATAGCGCTGTCAGTATATGAAAATCCAGTAAAAGAATCATTTGCAAATCCGGTAACAGCTTCTTCAAGGTTCCTTGAAAAAGGCGATTACTTTAAACTGGCAAACGCTACATTGGCTTATAACGTAGGTAATGTAGGAAAGATCTTTAAAGGAGTAAATGTGTATGTAACAGGTCAGAACCTTTTAGTATTTACAGGCTTTACAGGGTTTGATCCGGAAGTAAACGTTGATAAGAATGTAAACGGTGTTCCGTCAGTTGGTATAGAATATATCCCATATCCATCAGCCAGAACAGTAACATTCGGAGTAAACTTCTCTTTATAATACTATTTCAAAAACATTAAGTATATGAAACAAAAAATAATATTGATTGCAACTTCTCTAACGGTTGTTTTTGGAAGTTGTACCAAGCTGGATGAAAAATTAAACGGTGAGACCAGTCCTAGTGAAACAGGCGGCACTGCCAATGTTACTGCCCTTCTTACCGGAGCCTATAACAGTTTCAGGAGTATGTACCAGGACCAGGGAAACCTGCTTGCCTTGGGCGAAATGTCTACTGACGCCATGCTCGGGCCCACACGTGGTGGCGACTGGGATGATAATGGTGCCTGGAGAGTATTGCATACACATCGTTTTGATGGTGACAACGTTCACGTAAGAGACGTATTTTCTGGTCTTGGTGGTGTAAACTATGCCGCAACCGATATCCTGCGTTTTTCCCCAACTCCTCAGCAGGCTGCAGAGGCAAGGTTTTTAAGAGCACTGGCTCAATACCTGTTACTTGATCTTTTTGACCAGGTTCCTTACAGAGAACCAGGTGAGAGTGTTGTGTTGCCTTCACAGGTAAGAAAGGGCACAGCAGCGCTGGATTATATCATCGGAGAGTTAAATGCAATTATTCCGGATTTGCCCACTGCTCCTGTTACAAAAGCTAATAAAGATGCAGCAAGGTGTTTATTGATGAAATGTTATCTGAACAAAGGTGTGTATGCTAACAGGGAAGCGCCCACTTTTGATGCAGCAGATATGCAGCAGGTAATTACCCTGGCCGACCAGGTAATGGCAGGTCCTTATGCTTTTGCAGCTAACTACTTCGATAATTTTGCTCCAAACAATGGCACTATCGGAAGCGAAAATATTTTTACACAAGAAAATATTGGAGGTGTTTCTTCAGGAGGTCTTCGTTCACGCTGGTATATGACAATGCATTACAACCAGCAGCCTAGTGGCTGGAATGGTTTTACTTCATTATCTGATTTTTATAATAAATTTGAAGCATCGGATGTAAGGCGTGGCGTTGCATATAACTACGGTTCGTACCCTGTTAACGGGCATGTGAATCCCGCTAATGCGGTTAACGTAGGGTTCCTTATCGGTCAGCAGTACCACATGGTTACAGGCGCAGCATTGCAGGACAGAACAGGTGCACCGCTGGCATTTACACCAGATGTAAAGATTATCGAAAAAGGTACCAACCTGGAAGTAACGGGTATCCGTGCTTACAAAACGCCGATCGACTACCAGTTTACTGAAAACGGGAACGTAGATAATGACAATCCTATCTTCAGGTTGGCTGATGTAATGTTGATGAAAGCAGAAGCCCAATTGCGTACAAATAATGCAGCTGGCGGTTTGGCTATTGTTAACACCATCCGTGCTAACAGGGGTGCTTCTAACCTGGCTTCATTAACTGAAGAAACAATGCTTGACGAAAGAGCAAGGGAAATGTATTATGAAACATGGAGAAGGCAGGATCTTGTAAGGTTCGGCAAATTCCTGGATCCAATGCAGGAAAAATCTGAAACGAGCGATCCTAAATACCTGTTGTTTCCCATTCCAAACGGCCAGTTAGCAGCTAACCCAAATCTTGTTGCTAATCCTGGGTACTAATCAGGTTTTCGTAATCATACTTTTTTAAATATTACTAAAGGTCATTGTTTCAATGGCCTTTAGTTTTTTTATACCTTAATTCAGTTAATTTTGGTATACACGTATCTCTAACAATTCTCCATTAATGCGATCACTGTTTCTTTATTTTTTTGCCTGTGTAATTATCCTGTCCTGCAATGATAAACAGGTGGCTGATAACACACTTTTTACGCTTGCTCAAAACACTGGTATTGATTTCAATAATAAAGTGGTTGATCAGAAATACGAGAATAGTTTCTTTTACCGCAATTATTATAATGGCGGTGGTGTTGCCATTGCTGATATCAATAATGATGGACTCTGTGATGTATTGTTTACTTCCAACATGGGAGAAAATAAACTGTACCTGAATAAAGGTGGCCTTACATTCGAGGACATAACTGCTGCATCAGGAATGAAACAGGACAGCATGTGGAGCGCCGGTGCCACGTTTGCTGATGTGGATGGCGATGGCTGGCTCGATCTGTATGTATGCAATGCAGGCCATATGAAAAATGGTAACCGGAGGAATAAATTGTATATCAACAATCACAACCTTACTTTCACGGAATCTGCTGCTAAATATGGCCTTGCTATAAAAGCGTATACCACACACGCTTCTTTTTTTGATTATGACCTTGACGGCGATTTAGATTGTTTTATGATCAATAACAGCCCACTGCCATTGAACAACCTTGGTTATGAGAACAGGCGTAACCTTCCTGATTCAGCCTGGCCCGTGCCTGATATTTTAAAAGGAGGCGGCGATCATCTTTTTCAAAATGACAATGGCTATTTTAAAGAAGTAACCCTGCAGGCCGGTATTCACGGCAGCCTTTTGAGTTTTGGGCTAGGCGTTTCTGTTGGAGATATCAATAATGATGGTTACCCCGATGTGTATGTGGCAAATGATTCTTACGAAAGGGACTACCTCTATATCAATCAAAAAAATGGCAGCTTTAAAGACGAAGCAGAAAGCTGTTTTGAACAAATGAGTTTTTCTTCGATGGGTGCTGATATTGCTGATATTAATAACGATGGCTACAGTGATATTTTCACCACCGATATGCTGCCCGACAACGATTTCAGGCTAAAAACACTGGGCGCTTTTGACAATATTGATCTTTACAACAAACGTATACAGGTGGGCTTATACAGGCAGTTTATGAAAAACTGCCTGTTTGTAAATAACAGGAGCGGTGAGTTTATTGAGTCCGCCAATTTTAGTGGTGTGTCTGCAAGCGACTGGAGCTGGGGTGCCTTATTTTTTGATGCAGACAACGATGGACTCAACGATATTTTTGTTTGCAATGGCATTAACCATGATGTGACCAATCTTGATTTCATGGATTTTTTTGCCAATGAATTAATTCAAAACATGGCGTTGTCGGGTCAAAAGGAAAGTGTAGATTCTGTATTAATGCATATTCCCGTAACGGCTGTGCCCAATAAGATGTTTAAGAACAACGGTAATCTTTCTTTTAGCGATGCTGGTAATGACTGGGGTTTCTCCACACCCAGCTTTTCTAACGGGGCCGCCTATGCTGATCTTGATAATGACGGCGACCTTGACCTGGTGATCAACAATGAAAACCAGCCGGCATTTGTATATGAGAATCATTCAAAAAAGCAGAACAAACATAATTATATTGGAGTAACGTTGAAGGGTATTTCCAAAAATGCATTTGCCATTGGAAGCAAGATAAAAGTATATAAAGGCAACGAAATATTTACAAGGGAAGTCATTCCCAGCCGTGGCTTCCAGAGCAGTGTAGACTATAAACAAATTATCGGCGTTGGAAAAAATGAGTCAGTGGATTCCATGATCATCATCTGGCCAAACAGAACTTATACAAAAGTGGATAAACCAGCGCTCAATAAAGTTTTTACCATTCAGCAACCTGTATCTTCCCCTGTTTACCATTTTGATGAACCTGCTGTTTCCACTTTATTACAGGAAGTGCCGGTTAGTTTAGACAAAC
This sequence comes from Bacteroidota bacterium, assembly GCA_029561305.1. Taxonomy (GTDB): domain Bacteria; phylum Bacteroidota; class Bacteroidia; order Chitinophagales; family Chitinophagaceae; genus Ferruginibacter. Next base: position 11,777 of record JAKQJG010000080.1, read on the forward strand.
ACAAAGAAGACGATTATATCGATTTTTATTACGAACGGAATTTACCTGAGCAGTTGAGTAAAGAAGGACCGAAGATCGCTGCAGGTGACATCAACGGCGACGGACTGGATGATATGTATATTGGAGGAGCTAAAGATCAAAGCGGGCAATTATATGTTCAAAAGGCAGATGGAGGATTTACAAAAGCAAATGCTTCCTTCTTTGAGAAATACAAAGACCTTGAAGATGCTGCTGTATTATTTTTTGATGCAGATAAAGATGGGGATCTTGATTTGTATATAGGCGCAGGTGGCAACAATGCAGAGCCCAACCAGCGTGCCACGCAGCACAGGTTATTTAAAAATGACGGCAAGGGTAATTTTACTTTTGATGCTTTGGCTTTTTCCCGTAACAATATGAATATAGCCGTTGCTGTTAATTATGATTATGACGGTGATGGCGACGAAGACCTTTTTGTTGGCGGCAGAAGTGTTCCATTTAATTATGGAGCGGCACCACAAAGTTATTTATTCAGGAATGATGGAAAGGGGCATTTTTTGGATGTGACGGCCGAGCTCAGTACGCTCATTAAGTACATAGGCATGGTAACCGGTGCTGTATGGGCTGATATAAACGGAGATGCTGACAAAGAACTTATTATCACAGGTCAGTGGATGGCAACCCGGATATTTTCTTATAACAAAACCTATAATAAGTTTGAAGAATTACGGAATACAAATCTGCATAACAAAGAAGGCTGGTGGCAGTCCATTGCCGCTGCTGATGTAAATGGAGACGGTACAACAGATTTGATACTGGGTAATATTGGCGAGAACTTTTACCTGCGGCCGGATTCTGTACAACCGGTAAAATTATGGATGCATGATTTTGACAACAATGGAACAGCCGAGCAGTTTTTAACAAGAACAATTGACAGCAGGGATATGCCGGTGTTTTTAAAAAGAGAGATTACCGACCAGTTCCCCGGACTTAAAAAGCAAAACTTAAAACACAAGGATTATGCTGTTAAATCCATCCAGGAACTCTTTGGAAAAGAAGTGACAGATAAATCTGAAGTGAAGCTGTTCAATTATTGTAAAAGCATTGTGGCGCTGAATGATGGCAAAGGACATTTCACTATACAGGCTTTACCTCTAATGGCACAACTGTCAAGTATAAACGCCATCCTTGTCACCGATATCAATGCAGACGGAAAACCGGATATCATTGCAGGCGGCAACATGTTTGAGTTTCCGCCACAGTTTGGAAGACTGGATGGGAGTTATGGCCACGCATTGCTGAATGATGGCAAAGGGAATTTTACATGGATGGAGGCCAAACAATCGGGTGTACATGTTAAGGGTGCCATAAAAGATATAAAGGAGATCCAATCAAAACAGGGAAGAAGGATAATTGTGGCGAGAAATAATGATCAGCCTGTAGTATTGCAGTTAAAAAAGTAGGGGGTGCATTTATTTTGAAGAAGCAATTTTTTTTATATAATAATTTTTACAGCACAGCAGGCCTTGCTGTGATTTTTTACTGCCTGTGTTTTGCTGCCTGCAAGGAAAAAAAGCAAATGGAGCCCGTTTTGTTCCAGTTAGCAGACAGCACCGGCGTTAATTTTCAGAATACCGTTATAGACAGCAAAGAAGAAAACAGTTTTCTTTTCCGTAATTTTTATAACGGCGGCGGCGTTGCAACCGGCGATATCAATAATGATGGACTGGCTGACCTGTTGCTCACCTCCAACATGGGGGAAAATAAACTCTATCTTAACAAAGGCAACCTGAGATTTGAAGATATTACAGCAGCATCAGGCATGAAGCAGGATAGCATGTGGAGCACCGGTGTAACATTTGCAGATGTGAATAATGATGGCTGGCTGGATATATATATCTGTAATTCCGGTCATATTGCAACGGGTAACCGGATGAACAAATTGTACATCAACAAGCAGGATCTTTCTTTTAAAGAGTCTGCTGCCGAATATGGATTGAATCATTCCGGCTTTTGCACACAAGCCTCTTTTTTTGATTATGATATGGATGGTGATCTTGACTGTTTTATTATTAACAACAGCCCGCTGCCATTTACAACAGTGAATGCCGGCAACATGAGAGACAAAGATGTGAAGGACTGGACCGGTGACGAGAAAATAAAGGACGGCGGTAATCATTTATTTAAAAATGAAAATGGTTTTTATAAAGAAGTTACAAGGGAGGCAGGTTTGCATAGTGGAATTGTGAGTTATGGCCTGGGGGTTTATACAGGTGATATCAACAATGATGGCTATCCTGATATTTATGTAGGCAATGACTTTATCGAAAAAGATTATTGCTATATCAATCAAAAGAACGGAACATTTAAAGATGAAATGGAACAGTGTATGCAGTCGATCAGCATGTCGTCTATGAGTACAGATGTGGCAGATATCAACAATGATGGTTACCCGGAAATATTCACTACGGATATGATTCCGGATGATGACTACAGGCTGAAAACGACCGGCACATTTGACAATTTTGAATTGTACAATACAAAACAAAAGCAGGGCTTGTATCACCAGTATGTAAAAAACTGTTTACAATTAAACAATGGCAATGGCACATTTTCGGAGATCAGCAATTTCACCGGCACGTTTGGAACCGACTGGAGCTGGGGCGCTGTTTTTCTTGACGCAGACAATGATGGACTAAGCGATTTATTTGTTTGTAATGGCATTAATAAGGATGTTGGTGACCTGGACTACCTCGATTTTTTTTCTAATGATGTTTATGCCAGCATGCTTCAAACCGGTAAAAAACCGGAAATAAATGAGATACTACAACATATACCTGTTCATCCCTTGCCCAACAGGGTCTTTAGGAACAAAGGTAATTTGCAGTTTGAAGATGTTGGCAATAGCTGGGGTTTTTCAACTCCTGGTTTTTCTAATAGCGTGGCGTATGCAGATCTGGACAACGACGGCGACCTGGACATTGTCATCAATAATGAGAACCAACCGGCATCGGTTTACAAGAATAATTCGAGGGTGCAAAACAGGAATAACTATATCGGTATATCGTTGAAGGGTAGCCCAAAAAATAAGTTCGCTATAGGGGCAAAAATTAAAGTGTACAAGGGTAAAGAAATATTTACACGGGAAGTAATGCCCAGCCGTGGATTTCAAAGCAGCGTGGATCATAAGCAAATTATCGGGCTGGGTGTGATTCCGGCGGTGGATTCAATGATCATCATATGGCCCGACAGATCATACAGCAGGATTGATCAACCTGCATTAAACAAAGTTCATACTATACAATATTCACCAGCCCCTTTGTATGGTTTTGAAGAAAGAACAAACGCAAGCTTATTGGAGACGGTGAGTGCCAATATGGATAGGCATGCAGAAGATGACTATGTAGATTTTTATTATGAGCGAAATTTACCTGAGCAATTAAGCAAAGAGGGACCAAAGATTGCGGTTGGTGATGTTGATAGCGATGGGCTGGAGGATCTATATATTGGCGGAGCAAAAAATCAGCCCGGTCAGTTATATCTTCAAACAGGAGAGGGCGGTTTTGTAAAAAAGGAACAGCCTTTATTTAAGCAGTATGGCGACCTGGAAGATGTGGCAGTATTATTTTTTGACGCAGATAAAGATGGTGACCTGGATTTATTTATTGGTGCTGGTGGTAATAATATTGAACCCAATCAAAGAGAAATACAACACCGCTTGTATAAGAACGATGGCAAAGCGAATTTCTCCATTGATGGACGTGCTTTCCAGGGAAATAATATGAATATATCCGTAGCAGTAAATTACGACTACGATAATGACGGGGATGAAGATTTGTTTGTGGGCAGCAGGAGTATTCCTTTTAATTATGGCAGTTCGCCACAAAGTTATTTGTATCAAAATAACGGGCAGGGGCATTTCACGGATGTATCGCAACAATTAAACCCATTAATAGCCAATGCAGGCATGATCACTGGTGCGGTGTGGGCCAATGTGGCTGGAGATGACCGTAAAGAGTTAATCATTACCGGGCAATGGATGAGTACGAAAATATTCAGCTACAATAAAGCCGCCAATAAATTTGAAGAACTGCAAAACACAAACCTGCAGGATAAAGAAGGCTGGTGGCAAACTATTGCAGCCACTGATATTAATGGAGATGGAAAAACAGACCTGGTGATTGGGAATATTGGTGAGAATTTTTATTTGCGCCCTGCAAAAGACAACCCGGTAAAGCTCTGGCTGAATGATTTTGATGGGAACGGCACTTCGGAACAATTTATAACCAGGACAATAAAGGGAAAGGATATGCCGGTGTTTTTAAGAAGAGATATTACAGATCAGTTCCCCGGGTTAAAAAAAGAAAACCTGAAAAATAGTGACTATGCAGTAAAATCAATCCAGGAGTTGTTTAGTAAAGTGGTGATAGAACAATCGAAACAAAAGACTTTTAATTATTGCAAAAGTATTGTTGCTGTGAATGATGGTAATGGTCATTTTACATTGCAGGAATTACCAGTGATGGTGCAATTGTCAAGCGTGAATGCTGTTTGTGCAACAGACATCAATAAGGATGGCAAGCCCGATTTGATCATTGGCGGCAACCTGTTCGAATTTCCACCCCAGTTTGGAAGGCTGGATGCCAGCTATGGCCATATACTGCTGAATGATGGCAAAGGAAATTTCACCGGCACTCAACCCAGCTATTCGGGAATGAGTTTAAAGGGAGCAGTAAAAGATATCAGGTTGATAAAGACAAAACAGGCTGATGTGATATTGGTGGCGCAGAACAATCAAAAACCTGTTGTGTACAGGGTAAAAAGATGAGTATCATTAAAATAATAAATGGTGAAGGCCTTACAGGATAAAATAGTTTTGTTGTTGCTTGCTTCCCTTTTCCTTACTGCATGTGAGTCGAAAAAGGAAGTAAAGGATGCCCTGTTTGTTACCCTAAAAACGGAACAAACAGGAATCAGCTTTAGCAATGACCTTGCCTATGACAATAAATTCAATCTCTTCAAATACATGTACTTCTACAACGGAAGTGGTGTGGGCGCTGCTGATTTCAACAATGACGGGCTGACAGATTTGTTCTTCGGCAGCAACCAGCATAATAATAAACTGTTCCTGAATGATGGCGCAGGCATTCATTTTAAAGATGTAACCCAACAGGCAGGTATACCTGCTGACGGCGGGTGGACAAGCGGGATTTCTGTTGTTGACATCAACAATGATGGATTGATGGATATTTATGTTTGCCGCGTAGGTAAATATGAAGTGTTGCAAAGCAGGAACCTTTTACTGGTCAACCAGGGCATTGATAAAAATGGCATTCCTTCATTTATAGATAAAGCAACCGAATACGGACTTGATTTTTCTGGCTTTAGCACACAGGCGGCCTTTTTTGACTATGATCTGGATGGGGATCTTGATATGTTTTTGTTGAACCACTCTGTTCATGAAAATGGCACGTTCCGTCCACGAAAGGATTTTATCGGAACCTATCACGACCTGTCCGGTCATCGTTTTTACAGGAATGAAGGTAACAGGTTTGCAGATGTTACAAAAGAAAGTGGTATCAACAGTTCGGCTATTGGGTATGGGTTAGGTATTGCCGTTAGTGATATCAATTTAGACGGCTGGCCGGATATTTATATTGGCAACGATTTTCATGAAAATGATTATTTATACATCAACCAGCACAATGGCAGGTTTAAAGAAGAAGGCGGTCAGCGCATGATGCATACCAGCCAGTTCAGTATGGGCGTGGATGTGGCAGATGTCAATAACGATGCATTTCCAGAGATCATCTCTGTTGATATGCTTCCTGCTGATCCATATATTCTTAAGCGTTCTTTGGGAGAAGATGCGTATGATATTTTCAATTTTAAAATAAGTGCCGGTTATACTCATCAATACACCAGAAATAATTTCCAGTATAACCGGCGTAATAATTTATTCAGTGAGATAGGCTTATACAGCGGGATTGCTGCAACCGACTGGAGCTGGGCCCCGCTTTGGGTTGACTTTGACAACGATGGGCTGAAAGATTTATTTATTTCAAACGGTATTCCTAAACGGATGAACGATATTGATTACATCAATTTTGTTACACAGGGTGAAGTGCAGCAAATGATAAGAGACAATAATATGCAGGGGAAAGATCTTGCGTTGATCAATAAGTTCCCGGAAATAAAATTGCCGAATAAATTTTTTAAGAACAGCGGCGATCTTTCTTTTACTGATGAGGCAGCTATAATTGATGGGAATGAACCAACATTTTCTAACGGTGCGGTGTATGCAGACCTGGACAATGACGGCGATCTTGATATCGTGGTAAACAATATTGATGCGGCTGTACTGGTATATGAAAATAAAACAGCCGATAGTACCAAACCGGCATCCGTTACGCTCGAACTAAAGGGCGATAATAAAAATAGAAATGCAACCGGTGCCAGGGTAATAGTATATGCAGGAACTGACACAAGAACTTATGAAAAATACCCGGTAAAAGGATTTCTATCCAGCATGGAAATGCCTTTGCTGATCGGTACAAAAAATTCAACTATTGATTCTGTATTGTTAGTGTGGCCGGACAATAGTTTTGAAAAAATAACCTTGACTGGCTCAACACGGATGTCTTTTCGATATAAGAAAGGCCTGCCACAGTTTGATTATAGTAAGCTGACAAATAAAATGAATCAAACCGGGTTGGCAATGGAAGACATCACTGCTGCTGCTGGCATTGATTACCTGCACCAGGAAAATCACTTTGTGGAGTTTGACAGGGAGCCATTGATACCGCACATGAATTCAACAGAAGGGCCTGCTTTGGCAGTAGCGGATATTAATCATGATGGTCTGGAAGATTTCTTTATCGGTTCTGCAAGGGATAAAAAGCCTTCTTTGTTAATTCAACAGGTGCCTGGCAGGTTTGTAAAAAGCCATCAGCCTGTTTTGGATAAGGATAGTATGTACGAAAATACTGGTGCCTGCTTTGCAGATGTAAACAACGATGGGCATATTGATTTGCTGATTGCCAGTGGAGGTAATGAGTTTTTTGGAAAAGACTATCATACCAGGCCCAGGTTGTATTTGAATGACGGGAGGGCAAATTTTATAAAACAGGAAAATGCCTTTGGAGATCTGTTCATTACAGCATCTTGTATTGTTTCAACTGATTTTAACGGGGATGGTTTTGTTGACCTGTTTATTGGAGGCCGGGTAGTGCCATGGGAAAATGGACAAATACCGCAATCATACTTACTGCTCAATGATAAAACAGGAAAGTTTACAGATGCTACAAAGTCATTGGCACCTGGTCTTTCATTAGCTGGTTTTGTCACTAATGCTTTGTGGTTTGATATTGATAAGGATGGTGACAATGACCTGTTGTTATCCTTAGAGTGGGGAGGTTTGGATGCATATATGAACGCAAATGGAAAGTTCACCAAAAAGCAATTAACGGATAAAAAGGGCTGGTGGAATTTTGTACTGCCCTGTGATGTTGACAATGATGGTGACATTGATCTGGTAGCTGGTAATCTTGGATTGAACAGCCGGCTAAAGGCATCAATAAAAGAACCTTTGCGGCTTTACTTTAATGATTTTGATGGAAATGGGAAAAAGGAACAGGTACTTACTTACTACCTGGGGGGTAAAGAAATTCCTTTTGCCAATAAAGCGGAGCTGGAAAAGCAAATGCCTGTTTTGAAAAAGAAATTTTTGTATGCAGGCGATTTTGCAAAAGCAACATTGCAGGATCTGTTCACTAAAGAAAAATTAGATGCCGCCATTTTGCATACTGCTGACTATATGAGCAATGCCGTATTTATAAATAAGGGCAACCTGCAGTTTGATGCTGTGGCCTTACCTGCTGAAGCACAATTCTCTTCTATGAAGGATGCTGTACTGGTAAATGCAAATGACGATAACCTGCCGGATATATTGATAATGGGAAATTATTATGACCCCAATATTGAAATGGGCCGGTATGATGCTGACTATGGAACCATGCTGATCAATAAAGGTGCAGGAAAATTTACTGCAGAAACAATTAATGGGCTGGCGGTTAAAGGACAGGTGCGGCACATCCGGTCAATCACCCTTGGTAAACAAACTGCATACCTCTTAGCAAGAAACAGTGACAGCGCTGAATTGATAAAGTTTACCGGAAGGAAATAGCCAATCACCGTAACAGTAACACGTACCCTTTTTTGGTAAGCCGTTTCCCAGTAATACCTTCCATCTCCGTATAATAAAAATATGTACCAGTATCCAGTGGTTCGTTTTTATAAGTGCCATCCCAACCCACTGATCCATTGTTTGTTTGAAATACCAGTTGACCAGTACGGTTATAAATATTTAAGACCAGTAATTTATTCTTGTTCATAGGGGGTATCCTGAAAACATCATTCTTTCCATCCGCGTTTGGCGTAAAAGCTGTGGGTAAGTAGATGCTGTATTCGCAGGAATCAAAAACCTGTATTTCCACTTCTTTACTACCACAGGTATTGTTTACGCTTACAGCATATTTTCCAGGCTGCGTTACCGTGTAAAATGAACTTGTATCCGGTGACAAACGGTTCATCCAATAATATTTTTCATATCCGCTGGTAGCCCTGATGGTAATATTGCTTTGTGTACCAAGACAGGAATCTTTTCCCAATGATAATTGATTTACATTCTTGTCTGGTATAATGTGATAATATTTTACACTATCGCAGCCGAGGTAGCTTTTATAAGTTACATAGTACAACCCGGAATCCTGGATAACCGTACTGTCGGTCAGCATGTAAGATTGACCTTCACAAATATGAATCTCCGTAGCATTGGTAGTATCAATGATGTCATTGCAGCAGGCGATTGTCTGCAGGCAAACGGTTTCTTTTGCCAAAGAATATTCCGACCAGTTTTTTAATGGATGAGCATAATCATAGTATTCGTCAAACCGGTAGGATGGATCCGTACGCATACTGTCGTGGGTTATATCCAAAGAAGCAGCTGTAGCAATTATACCGGAGGGTTCACCGGCACAATCTATTATACCGGTATTGTCTGTTATTAATAATCCATACCGTTTTGTATTGTTATTACTGGTAAAAATATTAAAGCCGTTTCTGCCAGCGGAAAAACAATTAACCGGTAACGCATCCTGCCTGTTGTTGTAACCCTGTTGCCATACTATCTGCCCGGCATCATCCACATTTATTAATATTTTTTTGTCGTCATTATATAAAAGTAAAACCCGGTTACCTGTATTCCTGTCAATGGCTGCTTCCTTAACCTGGCAAGTACTTCCATCAGCAGGAGTGTAAGCAATTACATTTTGTATATTGCCACGGTTATCCGTAATAATATTTGCTCCCTGTTCAACATAACCGGCAGAGCCGTTGTGGTATAAAGTGCTTATAAAAGATAATTTTCCATCCGCCAGTTCTTTTACACTTACCACCCCGGGAACGTAAGTGTTGTACGGTGCGCCATATTCATGACTGGCCTCCCAGTTAATATTACCCGTTACATAATCCAATTCAAAAAAATGAAAATTGCCTTCTTTTATCTGGCCGTTCACGGCAACAGTTTTATGTGCCACATCACCAATAACAATATTGCCGCTGGCTGTTTGTGTAATAGCTCTTTTATTGTTTACTCCCAATCCCCCTGCATCAAAGAGAAAGGTGAAAAGGTAGGTTGACCATCTAACGGTACCGTCTGGCCCAATACGAAGCACCCTGTTGTAAGAATGATCGCCTGCTGATCTTTTGTAGCCATTGTCTGCAGCAAGATATGCGATGAGATCGCCGTCACTTGTTTTATAAATATTGGTAAAATTAAGATCACCGTTTGCCAGCAGTGTTTTATTCCAAAGCACTTTTCCAAACCTGTCCATCCTTGCAATAAGCCCCCATTTTTTTACTGGCGCATCCTGGCCGTATGGAGGCAATACCTGCTCGGCACAACCGGCCATTACAAAACCTCCGTCCGGCATACTCACCATATCTGATGTACCGGCAGCTGCAAAAAAAATAGATTTTACAAAATCAAAAAAATCGATCCTGTAGGTGTAAGACCAAAGCGGCGAGCCTTTTTCTGAATATTTGGCAATATGTCCGGCATGATTAAAATCAAACAGCCTTCCGGCAGAGATAATTTCGCCATTGGCAGTTACAATACTTTTTGTAAAATTTTCATAAGTAGCCGTATTGAAATTAAGCTGTGAAAATTTGTTGACGCAGTTTTGTGCATGCAATTGTATGCCCGTTGCAAGAGAGAAAGCAAGTGCCGTTATGTATAAATAAATTGCAGGTGGCCGGACAATCATTGCGGAATAATTTATAGAAAAGCAACTTTGAAGTTACAATAAAATAAAGTGTCCGCAGCGTAAAGCAGTTTTTTACAATCAATCGTAGTAGTACATTACGGGATAATATATCCGTGTGATCCATTTTGTACTGTCTTTTTCAGCCAGCCGGTTAGTGATATATGAATAAAAAGGAATAGCAGGTGCTTTTAATTCATGATCCTCAACATAATTTTCTATAATGGCAAATGCACTGTCAATTGACTGTTGGCCACCCTTTACATCTGCCACCAGGATATTTCCTCCCGGAAGCATCCACCTGTATTCAATTTTTCCGTTAGAGGGTAATGGCCTGTTGGTAGGTAAGGCGACTTTCAGCTGGTAGTGATCTTTATCTGTAGTAAGCAGGTTTATCATGGGTGAATCTGTTACTACAGCATGCTGTATTTTTACATACTCTCTTAATGGGTGCACCAAAGCGTATATTTTTTCGGCACTGGGAAAGCCAATCGAAGAATCTAGTATAGAAACCACGGCAGAGTCTTTTACCAATTCCCTTCTGATATCAAGGGCATAAAGATTGGCTGTTGAACTTCCAAAATCACTCATGTTCTTTAACAGCTTTTCAATTTGTCCTGCTATTTTTTTAGCACTAAAATAAAACTGCAAACGTTTGATGGGGTTATTTGTTGCAGGAAAATTAGCAACCCAGTTAAGTTTTATTTCATTTTTTCCTCCCGGAATAAACGTAAATGATGAAGGAACAGTAAGTGATGTGTTGTGAATGTCAACAAATACAGAGCTGGCAGTTTTGTATTTTACCAGGTAGGTATTTCCATCGAGTATCAATCTTTTTTCAGTGGTTTTTTCGGGCCACCACTTAGGCCAGTTGCTGTTTTCAGAAAAACAACGGTAGGCAGAACGGAGATTGTTATTAACAATAACGGATTTATCAATTACAATAACAGGGGGAATAAAAAAATAACAGAGGCCTATCAAAGCAACAAGCGCTAACAGCAGTACAACAATCGTTTTTTTCATATTCTGTATTTAAAAGCAAAATTTCAGCAAATAAAACCAAATTCGATCATTAAATTGTAGTCTAAATGTTGTTTTATGAAACGATTGTTTGCTGCTTCCCTGTTATGCTTATTTTTTATAACTGCAGATGCCCAGGATCCGTGGAAGATCACCGCTCCAAAAATTGATCCTTCAAATTATTATGGCATTACCGTCGCCAATGGTCAGATTGGCATTGTCAGCAGCCCGGAAGTATTTAAGGTAAAGGATGTGGTGCTTGCCGGCGCTTATGACCTGTATGGCCGTGGCAGGGTAAGTAACTTTTTAAAGAGTTTTAACCTGCTGAATATGTATCTCGAAATTGATGGCAGGCGATTAAGCAATGCAGATGCCGGCAGCATGAAACAGGAACTGGATATGCAACGGGCCAGCTTTACCACTACTTTCGATTACAAAGATGTGGCAACAGTTTCTTACACCTACTATGCACTCCGTCATTTGCCCTATTCGGTACTGATGGATATCAGCATTACGGCGAAAAAAAATATAACCATCGGTAGTGCCAGTGTGATGGAAGCACCGGATGCATTGAAAGATGTACAAAATTATTACAATGAAATCGACAGGCCGCATACCACAATCAGCTTATTGACTTCCTCTGCAAAAAGTCCGACCGGTAAATTGCTGATGTGTGCCAGCAACGCCTTTATTTTTAATGAGCATCATGGCAGCGAACCAAGGGTGATACATGAAATGTGGGATAACAATATGCACCTGGTAAAATTCAGTAAAAAAATAAATGCTGGTGACACCTACCGCTACTCAATAGTTGGCTCGTCTATCACTTCTGCACACCATGATGATCCGCTCAATGAAGCAGAACGCCTTACCATATTTGCAAAATTGCAGGGGCGAGACAGGCTGGTGGATATGCACAAAAAAGCATGGGACGAATTGTGGAAGAGTGATATAGTTATAGAAGGTGATTTGCAAAGCCAGCAGGATGTACATAGTATGATCTATCACCTCTATTCTTTCGTAAGGGAAGGCAATACCAACAGCCCTTCACCAATGGGATTGAGCGGACTGGGATACAATGGCCACGTGTTTTGGGATACAGAGTTGTGGATGTTTCCTGCACTGCTGCAGTTAAATCCTGCACTGGCAAAAGGCGTGATAGAATATCGATTTGAAAGACTGGAAGCTGCAAAGAGAAATGCCTATGGTAAAGGTTATAAAGGTGCTATGTATCCATGGGAAAGTGCCGGCAGCGGAGCAGAAGAAACGCCCGTGTGGGCATTGAGTGGTCCTTTTGAACACCACATTACAGCGGATGTGGCATTGGCAGCATGGAACTATTATTGCGTAACACAGGATAAGAACTGGTTGAGAGAAAAAGGATGGCCCATATTACAAGCAACGGCAGATTTTTGGGCAAGCAGGGTAGAACGAAATGGCCCGGGACAGTATGATATAAAAAATGTGGTGGCTGCAGATGAATGGGCAGAGAATGTTGACAACAACGCTTTTACTAACGCTGCCGCCAAAGCGAATTTGCAATACGCTACAGAAGCAGCTAAGCTATTAGGCATTGCACCCAATGCTGACTGGATGATTGTGTATGCTAATATTCCCATTCTGACGATGAAGGATGGCATTACAAAAGAGCATGCCACTTATAACGGAGAGGGAATTAAACAGGCTGATGTGAACCTGCTGGCTTATCCATTAAATGAAATTAAGGATGCGGCACAAATAAAAAAAGACCTTGATTATTATTCGGTAAGAGTGCCCAATGAAGGAACACCTGCAATGACGCAGGCTATTTTTGCATTGTTATACGCAAGGTTAGGTGATAAAGAAAAAGCGCTGCACTTTTTCAACGATTCATACAAACCTAATTTGTTGCCTCCATTTAACGTAATTGCAGAAACTAAGGGTGGCACCAATCCTTATTTTGCCACAGGGGCAGGCGGCATTTTACAAGCGGTTTTGAATGGTTTTGGTGGTTTAGAGATCACGCCTGCCGGGATTACGCAGGTAAAATCCGTATTGCCAAAAACATGGAAAAGTTTAACGCTGAAAGGTATTGGGATAGATAAGAAAACTTATACAGCGAAATAGATAAAGAAGAAGTCCTGCGGGCTTTTTCCGAAACTCCCTTATATAGCGCATAGCGATAATACACATCATGTGCTGTTTTTGATTTTATATGCTCAAAATATTATTCGCCAACTTGCCTATTTTTCACCCTAAGTTGGCGAATAATATTTACAAGCCCTTATCTTTACAGGAACACTGATTTGCCGGCGGGAATTTTTTTTATTGTAAGCTGGCAATTAATTTATCTATAATTCATTGTTATGCCTGTTGCCGGCCGTAAGGAAGAAATTCGATTGCTGGAAAAGCAAATGCAGTTGCCGCAATCAAGCTTTGTGGCTGTATATGGCCGCAGGCGGATTGGGAAAACTTATCTCGTGCGGCAGGTGTGCGCAAAGCAAATGCTGTTTGAATGCAGCGGCCTGCACGAAAAGAATACCAGCCAGCAACTTGAAAATTTTTATTTGACGCTGAATCATTTGTCCGGCAAGAATAAAAAGAACGGGCTGCCTGCAACATGGCTACAGGCATTTGATCAGTTGAAACAATATATCAGCAGTTTAAGAACGACTTCCAAAAAAGTAATCTTTCTTGATGAAATATCCTGGTTTGACACAGCAAAATCAGGCTTTAAAGCGGCACTGGATAATTTCTGGAACCAGTACGCCACTAAAAGAAATGACATTGTACTTGTTATTTGCGGTTCTGCAGCTTCCTGGATCATTAATAAAGTAATAAACGACAGGGGCGGGCTTCATAACCGGATCACCTGCAGCATAGCCATGCAGCCATTTACATTAAGAGAAACAGCCGAATTCCTGCAGTTGAAAAAAATTGACCTGGTATACAAAGATATTGTGCAGTTATACATGGTTACAGGCGGTGTGCCGTTTTACCTGAATGATGTGGAACGTGGTGAAAGTGTGCCACAAATAATACAGCGCCTTTTCTTTTCTAAAACGGCTCCTCTTAAAAATGAATTTGATAACCTGTATTCAGCGCTCTTTAAAAACAGCGGCGACCATATTGCAGTGATCAAGGCACTGGCGGCAAAAAACAAAGGACTTACCCGGAGTGAAATAATAAATCAAACAAAATTAGCCAGCGGCGGCGGTCTTACCAATACATTGCAGGAACTGGCTGCCTGCGGTTTTATACAAACCATACAGCCTATCAATAAGGCAAAGGAAGATTTACTCTACCGCCTGCTGGATGAATACAGCATTTTTTACCTTAAGTTTCTTGAAAGGGCTTCCGGTAGCCGGCGCTGGCTGGAAATGTATAACAACAATACATATAAAGTATGGTGTGGCTTTGCATTTGAAAATACCTGTCTGCGCCATACGGTTGCTATAAAAACTGCTTTGGGTATTGCTGGTATCAGCTCCTCAGAATACAGTTGGCAGCACAAAGGGAGTGTATCCGCCACCGGTGCCCAGGTTGATTTGCTGATTGACAGAACTGACAATTGTATTAATCTTTGTGAGGCCAAGTTTTATAACGGACCATTTGAAATCACTAAACAGTACGCAGATACCTTGCTAAAAAAGAAAACTGTTTTTGCCTCCCAGGTCAAGACAAAAAAAAACATTTTCGTCACGCTTATCACACCTTATGGCGCCACAGTAAACAGGTATTACAACAGTATCGTCACAAATCAATTAACAGCCGAAGATTTTTTCAGGTAACTGCTCAGGCATCCGATGTTAGAAATTATTCGCCAACTTGCCGTAAAAAAGGAATAAGTTGGCGAATAATTATTATCCTGGCTAATGCATTATTTACCCGGCACTCCCTCAAAAACAGCCAGTGGCGCCATTCTAGCCCTTATCAACTGCAGTTTATAATCTTTAATAATATAGCTGTCTGCTTTTTCTAACAGTTGTAAAAAATCCCGTTCCAATGTCATTTTTGGGCATGCCATCATGGTGCTGCCCATTTTGGAAAATCGAATGCGGTAATTGTTGTTGATCTCGTACGTACCAAAAAAATTATTGCAGCCTGCATTGCCATTTACCCTGTTCTCTTTGCCGTTTATTTTCATGAATACCTCTTTACTGCTTTCATCACCCGTAATTGCTTTGCCCATCATTTGGGTCAGTTTCCAATATGTATCAGTAAGCGATACGGCCTCAACCCTTACAGCCACTTCCGCCATTGGCTGTTTTATCAATTGATACAAGGCCGCAATATCCCCGGTTATTTTTTTGCCTTGCATATCAAGCTGCACCAGCATATTTTCTGCTACCTGGTATTGGTTGGGTGCGTTGGTAATACCATCCAGCCGGATAGCACCGCCTTCTTTGTTCCAGGTAAACGTTCCGGTTTTGGCAACTTCTGCAGAATTTTTTTTGCCAAGATATTTTGTTGTAAGGGTGTAAACAGAATCAATGCCGATGGTGATAGTTGTTTCAATGCCTTCACAATCTGCACAAGGCAGGGTGCCTTTATAAGTGCCTGGCCAGTCGAGCGAATTAGCACTGTTGTCGCCAATGGAGGGGGGTGTTGGTACTGTACTGTCTTTTTTTGCTGTGCTGTCAGGTATAGACTGGCCGATATTGGTGTCAGCAGTTTTAGTTTCGTTATTGCAGGATAAAAAAATGAGTGGCATAACGGGTACCAGCAGGAGAAGGGAGATTTTTTTCATGAAAGGCTAATTTAATTTGTTCATATATTCTGCCCAAGGTGCTGAAGGGGTGATTCATTTAAAACCGATAAGGCAGCAAACCCAGCAACCGGCGGGCCTGTAAGGTAATGCGCTTTATAAAATGTTGCAACCGTTTGCAGCATTATTATGGAAAAAAATGTCTTTTTCTATGTGCCGGATTCCCTTAAATCTGCTACATTGCATACCGCTAACGACATGAGAAAACTGGTTGCCATATTTATGCTTGCTGTTTTTACCTTCAATATTGCAGGGTACCAGTTAGTCTTTAACTATCTTTCTCATACAAACGATAGAAGCCTGGAACTGGCGCTGGATGCAGCTAATTACCGGGATGAAGAGCTGGTTATTATCAAGCAGCCAACTAATTTACCTTATTATAGTAACTCCAATGAATTTCAGCGTATAGACGGAGAAGTGATGATCGACGGCATTAAGTACAAGTATGTAAAATGCCGGGTGTACAATGGAAACCTAGAAATGCTTTGCATACCCAATAAAGGGAAAATGCAGATTGAGCAGAGCAAAAATGAGTATGCTAAAGGCGCCAATGATTTTCAGCAGGGTAGCACTGAAAAGAAAGATGGCTCACAAAAATCTTATCAAAAATCCATCAGCGAATACGAAGAACAGTCATTGATCACTATTGACTGCGGTTCACAACTGATCTCAACTTTTTATGTTTTGGTACAATCCGTATTTGAAGAGAACCATTATTTTACTACAGTAGAGCAGCCACCAGATGCTGCCTTGGCATAATTCTTCTTTTTTAAAACCAGGCTGTTCTTAACAGCCAATATTCCATTATTTACTTATGAAATTTTTATCTGCATTAGCAGCCATGTTGCTGTTCGTTGCCGGTTGCAAAGAGGCACCGGTTAAAAAAACATATTTCGGTGATAACACTTTTACCTATTGTAAAACGGTGAAACAATTAAATGAAGTGGTGAAGGAAAATAACTTTACTCCCATTGTTGCCGGCCGCAATTACACGTATGCCAACATAGCGGCTTATGAATGTATTGCTGGTGGTTTTCCCAATGAATATTATTCACTAGCAGGTCAGATCAATGATTTACACGAAATGCCTAAACCGGATACTTCAAAAAGAATAGACTACGAGTTTGCTTCGCTGCTGGCGTTTTGTAAAGTGGGCGAAGCGGTAACTTTTCCGGAGGGAAGCTTGAAAGATTATGTTGACAGCCTTAAAAAAGTGGCAAAGGATGCTGACATGCCGGACGATATGTTTAACAACACAGTAGCTTATGCTGATACGGTTAGTAAAACAATTTTGGCATGGAGTAAAAAAGATAAATATGCTCAAACACGGAGTTCTTCCCGCTATACAGTAATTGATACACCAGGCCGCTGGATACCGACACCACCAGCTTATGCAAGTGCCATTGAACCGCATTGGAATGAGATTCGCCCGATAGTAATGGATAGTGCATCACAGTTTACGCCACCACCACCTATTCCGTTCAATATGAAGGATAAAAACAGTGCGTATTACAAACAAGTACTGACGAGTAAACTGGCTGTTGACAGTCTTACAGAAGAACAAAAACACATCGCAGAATTCTGGGATGACCTGGGCGGTAAGCTGAATGTGGCCGGTCATGTTATGTTCATTACAAAAAAGTTTTCGCCTCCCGGTCACTGGATGAATATTGTGGGTATTGCTGCACAAAAATCAAAAGCCAGCTTTCATAAAACGGTTGCTGCCTATACCCTCACTTCTATAGCCATGTTTGATGCCTTTATACAGTGCTGGGATGAAAAATTCCGCAGCAATACGGTAAGACCCGAAACAGTGATCAATAAATACATGGATCCCGAATGGAGGCCTTATTTGCAAACACCGCCCTTTCCTGAATATACCTGCGGGCACAGCACAGTAAGTTCAGCTTCTGCAGAAGCATTGACTAAAGCCTTTGGCGACAACTTTGCGTATACAGATACCAGTGAGCTTGAGTTTGGTATAGCCAACAGGAGCTTTACCTCCTTCCGCCAGGCAGCAGATGAAAACAACTGGGCCAGGTTTTATGGAGGGATTCATTTTCACCCAAGCTGTTTGGTAAGTACTGAGTATGGTCAAAAAGTGGGCAATTATGTAGTGGGCAAGCTCAAGCTTGAAAAATAACAACACAATCGAACGTCATTAAACTAATTATTAAAATGAAAAAATTAACTATAGTCATCGTAACTATTTTGTTGCTTGATCAGTATGCCATATCACAGGGCTGTGTAGCAATCAAAGGCAGTGGTTCAAGCTGCATGATGTCACATCCCGACAGTATCAGCAAGCCCGGATGGCAGGCAGGTACAAGTATCCGTTACTTTAAATCTTTCCGTCATTTTTCGGGAACAAAGGAGAATAAAGAAAGACTGGAGCAAAATACAGAAGTGATCAACCACACTACCATATTTGATTTTACGCTTACAAGGATTATCAACGACAGGTGGTCTGTGATGATGGATATTCCCATCATTAATAACGCCCGTTCTTCTTTATATGAACACGGCCTGGTAAATGGATCTTACATTAAAAGAGAGCGCAATGCGATGCATTCATTTGGTGTAGGTGATATAAGACTGGCAGCTTACTATTGGCTGTTTGATCCACAAAAAGTCAGGAAAGGAAATATTCAACTTGGCCTTGGCATCAAACTGCCTACTGGTGACTATGATTATAAAGATTATTGGTACAATGTGGGTGTTAATGGTACAAAAGAGCTGCGTACGGTGGATCAGTCTATCCAGCTGGGCGATGGAGGTACTGGCTTTACTGTAGAGTTAAATGCTGCATATAAGCTAACCCCAAAAATCGGCGTGTATGGAAATATGTATTACCTCATTAACCCAAGGGAACAAAATGGAGTAAGAACATACAGGGAAACACTTACGCCGGCCCTGGCAAATGAGGCCATTATGAGTGTGCCGGATCAGTATATGTACAGGGCGGGTTTTGTATATGCTGTAAAAAAATTATCCATAGCAGCAGGTGCCAGGCTGGAAGGTATTCCGGTGAAAGATATTATTGGCGGAAGCGGTGATTTTCGCCGCCCTGGTTGCATATGGTCTGTGGAGCCTTCTTTAAATTATGAGTTGAAGCATATCAACCTTTTTGCATCGATACCGGTAGCGGTTGTACGCAATCGTACCCAGAGCGTGACGGACAAAGAAAATTCCATAACAAGGGGAACCTTCGTTCGTGGTGATGCGGCTTTTGCAGATTACTCTGTGAATGTGGGTGCTACGTTTAAATTTTAATCCATCAGCAACGTCAAAACTAACTTTCATGAAAAAAATATTTATACACGGCATACTGCTGCTCAGCAGTGTGTGCAGTGGGGTGGTTGCATTTGCACAAACCGATCTTGATGCTATCATGATGGGCAAACGCCAGCTTTGTATCGGTCCCATGTACAGCTACAGCAGCTGGAATAACTATTGGGAAGGAACATTAAAAAGGGATAATGAAAACCTGGGTACGGTATCCACACAAATGTTTTCAGTGATGGGTGCCTATGGTGTAAGCGATAAACTCAATATTTTATTTGGTGCACCTTATGTTAAAACAAAAGCATCAGCAGGTACATTGCACAGTATGAACGGCATACAGGATTTAAACCTGTTTGTAAAATGGATGCCCATTGAAAAGCAACTTGGCCCCGGTACTTTTTCACTCTATACTATCGGCGGTGTGTCAATTCCGCTAACCAATTATGTGGCTGATTATCTCCCTTTATCAATAGGGCTAAGAAGTAAAACGGCTTCTGCAAGATTGATGCTTGATTACCAATGGAACAGCTTGTTTGCCACCGTGTCAGGCACCTATGTCGCAAGAGATAATATAGAAATTGACAGAACTTCCTACTATACAGATCATTTGATATTGAGCAATGAAGTCGACATGCCGGATGCATCCAATGTCAATATCCGTGCAGGCTACCGCAGTGCAAAGCTGATTGCTGAGGCAGTGGTAAATAAATGGACCACATTAGGTGGTTTTGATATAACGAGAAACAACATGCCTTTTCCAAGTAACCGCATGAATGCAACAGTGGCCGGCATAAATGTAAAATATGTGGTAACAAATGATCATGCACTTTCACTGGTATTTGGTGGTAATACTACAGTGGCCGGAAGAAACGTGGGACAAAGCTCCACTTACTACGGAAGTGTGTTTTATATTATTGAGTTTGGAAAAAAAGCATCAACAAAATCACCAGCTAAAAAATCATAGTCATGAAAAAGATATTTTTACTTTCAGCCATTACTGTTGGTGGTTTAATCGCCATCATCAGCTCCTGCAGTAAAGAAGTGGTGGGCAGAACAGACAACACCGCGGCACTCAACCCCGCAAAACTTGATACCAATGCAGGTACCTGGAAAACTATTTTGCTGACTGCACCCACAGATATTTCGGTGGCAGCTCCCATTGCAACCAATACGCCGGAATATATTGCCCAGGTTAATGAAATAAAAGCTTTCCAGGCCAATCTGTCTGACGAAGAAAAAAAGGCGGTAAAATACTGGAGTGCGGGTGCAGTATTAAGATGGAACGAAATACTAAGGGAACTTGTGGCAAAGCGCAACCTGCCACCATTTCAAAATGCAGATGGTACTTACCCGTTCCCCAATGCTAATAACCCGCTGGCCTACCCGCTTTTTCCGTTTGCAAACCCACCCTATGCTGCCAGGGCATACGCTTACGTGAGTGCAGCACAATACGATGCATTGGTATCTGCCTATCATTACAAAATGGTATACAGGCGTAAAGCCCCATATAATGTGGATTCTACTTTAAAAGTGCTGATACCAAGGAATGACCTGCCGTCGTACCCATCAGAAGATGCAGTGGTAGCAGGTGCCGCAGTGGAAATGCTCAAACTGCTTTTTCCTGCCGACCAGGATTATATTCAGTTGAAAGCAGAGGAACATAAAAGAGCAAGGATCATTTCCGGTGCCAACGTTCGCAGCGATATTGAAGCAGGCGAAGCGCTGGGCAAAGCAGTGGCACAAAGATTTGTTACCAGGGCAAGAGGAGACAGGGCTGGTGCAGCAGCAGGCAACCAGGCATCATGG
>JAKQJG010000102.1 GCA_029561305.1 Bacteroidota bacterium
TGACCAGGTAAAGAAAGGCCAGTTGCTTTTAAAGCTGGATGATGCCATACAAAAACAACAGGTTACCGCTGCCCGGCAACAAATGGAAGGAGTAAAAACACAGCTTACACTGGCAAGAAGCCTTTACCAGCGTCAAAATAACCTGTGGGCCCAGGGCATTGGAACTGAAGTACAGGTAATCACTTATAAAACAAATGTAACTGCGCTTGAAGACCAGCTAGCATTGATCAGCGAACAGGTAAAACTGGCGCAGGAACAAATGAATTCGGCCAATGTGTACAGCGATGTAAGCGGCGTGGCAGATATTGTAAACATAAGAGTGGGAGAACTTTTCCAGGGGCAAACCGCCGCTGGCCCTCAAATAAAGATTGTGAACAATACTGCGCTGAAAGTAGTGGGCAATATACCTGAAAATTATCTCGGCAGCGTAAGTAAAGGAACCCCGATGATCATACAAATGCCGGATGTAAACAAGACATTTAATACAACGGTGAGTTTTGTAGGTGCGTCTATTGATGCTATCAACAGGGGATTTGTAGTAGAATCCAGGCTGCCTTATGACCCGGCTTTAAAACCAAATCAAATAGCCTTGATGAAGGTAAAAGACTATGCTGCTGCAAACACCATTGCTATACCGCTGAATACCTTACAAAATGATGAAAAAGGAAAATTTGTGATGGTAGCCAGTACAGAAAACGGCAAACTGGTTGCACGAAAGCGCCCGGTAAACATCGGCCTGCTTAACAACGATATACTGGAAATTAAAACGGGCCTCAAACCAGGCGATGTGCTGATAACGGAAGGTTATGCCGGTTTATATGAAGGTCAGTTGCTGGTAACAAAATAAAATTAGAAGGATTAATAAAGCGGTTGATATAACGCATACGTGTATGCAAATAACATCCCGGTAAAATATTAGTATATGATTTCTGAATTCGTGAATATGGTGTCCAATGGTTACGATAATGTAACCAAACAGTTTAAGCCAACTACCTGGAGTATAAAAAACAAAACATCTGTTTACCTGGTCATGTTGTTTGTTTCACTGGCGGGTATCTATCAATTTATGACATTGCCCAAAGAGCAGTTTCCTGATATTGTGATACCTACCATCTACGTACAAACGATCTATGTAGGTAACTCTCCAAAAGATATAGAGAACCTGGTAACAAGGCCCATTGAAAAACAGATCAAGGGTATCACTGGTGCAAAGATCAAGAAATTCACCAGTACATCCCAACAGGATTACTCTGCCATCATTGTTGAATTTGACACAAAGGTTAAAACTGAAATTGCGCTGCAGAAAGTAAAAGATGCCATCGACAAAGCCAAGCAGGACCTGCCCACCGATCTTACCCAGGAACCCACTGCGCTGGAAGTGAACCTGAGTGATCAGCCCATCATGTATGTAAACCTGAGCGGTGATTATGAAATGATGAAGCTGAAAAAATTTGCGGACGACCTGAAGGATAAACTGGAAGACCTGCCACAAATTAACCGGATTGATATTGTAGGTGCACCAGAAAGGGAATTCCAGATAAACGTTGATAATTACCGGATGCAGACTGCCGGTGTTACGTTTGATGATATTGCCAACGCAGTAGCAAGAGAAAATATGGATATCTCCGGTGGTTTGCTGGATGTAGGCACTATGAAACGTAACCTGCAGTTGAAAGGCCAGTTTCGTACGGCTTATGATATTGAAAAAGTGCTGGTACGCAACACAGGTGGTGCGCCTATTTATTTAAAGGATATTGCTATTATAAAAGATACCACCAAGGATGCAGAAAGTTTTGCCCGCCTGGATGGTAAAAATGTGGTGACACTTAATATCATCAAACGCAGTGGTGAAAACCTGATAGAGACAAGCGAAGGCGTTATAAAAACGGTGGAAGAAGCAAAAGGTGATCTGTATCCCCCTGATCTAAAAGCAGTGATCACCGGAGATCAGAGTATAAAAACAAAAACATCTTTTAACGAACTGGTTAATTCAATCATCATTGGCTTTTTATTGGTACTGATCGTATTGATGTTTTTTATGGGTGTTACCAACGCCTTCTTTGTGGCGCTGTCGGTACCGCTTAGTATGTTTGTGGCTTTTGTGTTTTTGCCGGGGGCCGATCTCATTGTGGGCACCCATGTTACCCTCAACTTTATTGTGTTATTTGCATTGCTGTTTGGCCTGGGTATTATAGTGGATGATGCTATTGTGGTAATTGAAAATACCCATCGCATATTTGTAGAAGGTAAAGGCAAGACCAATGTTTTTGATGCAACCAGGATAGCGGCAGGCGAAGTATTTGTGCCGGTATTAGCTGGTACGCTTACCACGCTGGCCCCCTTCTTCCCTTTATTGTTCTGGCCAGGTATTATCGGCCGGTTCATGGTGTATTTACCTACCATGCTCATCTTTACACTGGCAGCATCACTGGTGGTGGCTTTTATCATGAACCCGGTTTTTGCGGTTGATTTTATGAATCATCCCGAAAGTGAAAAGAAGGAACCAAAATCAGCCATCTTTAAAAAACCAGCCTTCTGGATTGCAATAGGTGCAGGTATTGTGCTGGATCTTTTGGGCGCCACTTTTCTTGGCAACCTGCTTATTTTCTTCATGTTGCTGGTATTGCTTAACAGGTATTTTATTTCTGATGGCATTCATTATTTTCAAAACCATGCTCTTCCCTGGATCATGGGGCATTATGAAAGCCTGCTGCGCTGGTCATTAAAAGGATGGAGGCCGGTGCATCTGTTGCTGGGCATCATTGCAACGCTCTTTATATCCTTTTTTATTTTCTCTGCTGCCGTACAAAGCAACCGGGTAGGTGTGGTGTTTTTCCCGCAGGGCGATCCAAACCAGATCTATGTGTATTTAAAACTTCCCGTGGGTACCAGCGTTGAATACACCGATTCGGTAACCCATGTATTGGAACAGAGGGTAAATAAAGTATTAGGAATAGATCATTCAAAAGACAAGACAAATCCCATTGTTGAAAGCGTGATCAGCAACGTTGCCATTGGCGCCAGTGATCCTGCTGCCGGTGACAGAAGTACAAGAAGTGAACTGGGCCGGGTACAGGTTTCATTTGTGGAGTTTGAAAAAAGGCATGGTGTATCCACACGTCCTTTTCTTGACCAGATAAGAGCAGAAATGAAAGGTGTTCCGGGTGCGGAGATCAGTGTATCGCAGGAAAGCAGTGGGCCTCCTACTGATCCGC
Source organism: Bacteroidota bacterium (assembly GCA_029561305.1). Lineage (GTDB taxonomy): Bacteria > Bacteroidota > Bacteroidia > Chitinophagales > Chitinophagaceae > Ferruginibacter. Next base: position 3,216 of record JAKQJG010000102.1, read on the forward strand.
CGATCAATATTGAAATAGCCAGCGAAAATTTTGATGGTCTTGTAAAAACGGCGGTGAACCTTAAGAATTATTTAGATTCTATACAGGTGCCTGGTGTGGAAGAATTGAAAATGGATGTTGATCTTAACAACCCGGAAATTACACTTACAGTTGACCGTGAGCGTGCCCTGATAGAAGGTGTGTCTTCTGCGCAAATAGGACAGGCTATCCGCACCGGTTTGTTTGGAAGAGAAGTGTCAAAAATTAAAGAAGGGAAAGATGAATATAAGATTCAGCTGCGCAATAACGAAATGCAAAGGAAAAACCTCAGCAGCCTGCTTAATATGCGGATATCCTTCCGTGATATGGCCAGTGGCGGTGCAGTAAAAAATATCCCCATTAGCGCCCTGGTAAAAATTGAACCCACCAGTACTTTCGGCAGTATAAAACGCAAAAATCAAAAAAGGCTGATCACACTTCGTTCCAATGTGCTGACTACACAGGGCTATAATGCCACTGCTGTAAACCAGATCATCACCAAATACATTGATAATTTTAAAGGCAAATCGGATGGTGTTTCCATCAAACAAACGGGTGAAGGCGAACAGCAGGCAGAAACAGGCGCCTTCCTGTTGTCGGCACTGGTAATTGCATTAATGATCATACTGTTTGTACTGGTGATCCAGTTTAATAGTGTAAGCAAGCCCGTTATCATCCTTACAGAGATCATCTTCTCGGTTATTGGTGTATTGCTGGGTTTTGCCATTACAGGAATGGAAGTATCTGTATTGATGACCGGGCTGGGGATTGTAGGCCTGGCAGGTATCGTGGTAAAAAATGGTATCCTGGTAATTGAATTTGCAGATGAATTGAGAAGCCGTGGAATGAAAACCAAAGAGGCAGTTATACAAGCCGGTAAAACCCGTATCATCCCTGTGTTACTTACAGCGCTGGCAGCCATACTGGCCTTTATACCCATAGCCGTTGGGTTCAATATCAATTTTGTAACACTGTTTTCCGAATTGAATCCACATATTTTCTTTGGCGGCGACAATGTGGCGTTTTGGAAACCATTGAGCTGGACCATCATCTTTGGCCTTGCTTTCGCCTTCTTTATGACCCTGGTATTGGTTCCCGCTATGTACCTCATATCCGAAAGGCTCCGCAGGCCAATGAGGAGAATGTATGGTGGTAAATGGGTAAGTTTTATGGGCATCCCTCCACTTACTCTTGTCTTTTTACCGATGATACTGGTTACCCTGGTACGTCACCGGATAGATGTAAAAAGAAGAACAAGAAAAATGAAAAATGCCGGCGACACCTGGAATAAAAGCTGGTTCTAACATATTACCCCTGTGAAATGAATTAAGCATGGTTTAAACGCCGTGCTTTTTTTATTCCCAATTCTGGAAAAACACTCTAATATAAAGACTACTGGTTATCAAGCGCTTGCGCAGCATGTTGGTTATCAGTGCATTTACTACTGGCATGGTATGAGCATATTGTGCACAACGACCGGGAACGATGACGGTAAAATAATCCGCCAATAAAAAAAATGGCTGATATTTGCAACCATAAAAGGCAAGATTGCTTCTATTGTTTGTAAAGCATTTTACCCGATCCTCCCCTGTTTAAATTGAATTTTACTCCTATCCACTGAAAGCCCCGGCAGGTAATTTTTATTTGACCGGCACACCGTAAACCTACCCCAATGGAAACAGGAAAAATGAAACAGGTAACCTGCATATTTACTTTTATCATGTTGCTGGCATCTGCCGCTTATGCAAAAACGCATACCAGCTTTATTGCAACTTCGGCAACCACCGAAGCAGTTATATTGAGTGATGTAAACCTCCAAACCACATTTACAAAGAATACCGTTCAGATAAGCTGGCAGGCAACACAGCAAACAACAGTACGCCGTTATGAGCTGGAGAAAAGTACGGATGCTGAGAACTTCTATTACATCACCTCCTTCGCTGGTTCAGAAAAAGTATATGCTGTGGAAGACAAAAATCTTTCTGCCGCTGTTGCCCATTACCGGTTGAAAATTATGGATACTGATGGTCATGTTTTTTACAGCAACGTTGAAACCATCGATACAAAAGCCAGTGCCGATGCTATCAGGATATTACCCACCAGGCTCGATGCCAACAAACTGCATATATGGTTGCCCGCTAACACCAGTATCAGCAGCGCAATTGTAAATGGTGCTGATGGAAAAGTACAACGCAAAGCTATATTAAATGAAAGTACCAACCTGGCGATTGTTGATATCAGCAGTATGTCAGCAGGTGTATATCATTTAACAGTAAAAACCAATAAAGGCGAAACACTTAAGTTGAAATTCACCAGGTTGTAGTAATTCACCACACAAATAATATTTAAGCCTTCCTGGTAAAAACGGGAAGGCTTTTTTAATTAGCCCATTGGTTACAATTACTTTTACAAAAAAAATAATACCATGTTAAGCAATCATGAAATTGACTTTCGCATTTATGGCGAAGAACTGCAGTTTGTAGAAATAGAACTGGACCCCAACGAAACCGTTGTAGGTGAACCCGGTGCCTTTATGATGATGAGCCCCGAAATTCAAATGCAGACTATTTTTGGAGATGGCAGCCAGCAGCAACAAAGCAGCGGCCTGTTGGGTAAATTGTTAAGTGCCGGCAAGCGTTTACTCACGGGAGAAAATTTGTTTATGACCGCTTTCACCAATACAGGCCATGGAAAAAAGCAGGTGAGTTTTGCTTCGCCTTATACTGGTAAAATTGTACCGCTGGATCTTTCGCTCCTGGGCGGAAAAGTGATCGCTCAAAAAGATGCTTTCTTATGTGCCGCCAAAGGAGTAAGTATCGGTATCGAATTTCAAAGGAAACTGGGCACGGGTATTTTTGGTGGTGAAGGTTTTATCATGCAGAAATTAGAAGGTGATGGAATGGCCTTTGTACATGCCGGTGGGTATGTGATAGAGAAAGATTTAAAACCAGGTGAAATGCTGAAAATTGATACGGGTTGTGTGGTAGCTTATACCGCCGGGGTTGATTTTGATATTGAATTTATCAAAGGCATTAAAAACTGGATGTTTGGCGGAGAGGGGTTGTTCTTTGCTGTATTGCGAGGACCGGGGAAAGTATGGATCCAGAGTTTGCCCATCAGCAGGCTGGCAGGCAGGTTGCAGCAATATGCATCAGTTGGAGGAAGGAAAGAAGAAGGAAGTATATTAGGTGGCTTAGGTAATTTATTGGATGGAAGAGAGTAAACTTGCAGGCAATACAGAACATACAAATGGAAAAGATCATTTACGACATTGGCATGCATGCCGGCAGGGATACGGAATTTTATCTAAAAAAAGGTTTTAAAGTAGTAGCCATAGAGGCCAATCCAGCCCTGGTGGAAAAAGCGACAATAAAATTTAAAGAAGATATCAGCACCGGCAGGTTAATTATTATTGACAAAGCCATTGCGCCTGCCGGTGTGGATACTATTGAATTTTATACGAATGATAAACATGATGACTGGGGAACAATTATACCCGACTGGAATCGTGGGCAAGATGCAGGTTTTAAGTCTATTACTGTACAAACGGTGCCGCTACAAACCATTATTCAAACCCATGGCGTACCATATTACATGAAGATAGACATTGAAGGCGCCGATACCCTTTGCCTGCAATCACTACAGCAAATGAATGTGGTGCCGGAGTACCTCAGCATCGAGTTGCTTACCCCCAATAATTATAAGGACAAAAATGTCGATTGTCTTGAAATCCTGTTTTACCTCTACGCAATGGGATATAGAAAATTCAAAATATCCGACCAAACTGACCTTAGCAGTATCAAATTACCCAACCCGGCAAGGGAAGGTAACTATGCAGACTTTAATTTTTCTGGTGGTTTTGTTTCAGGTCCCTTTGGTAAAGAACTGGAAGGTCCGGTTTATACCATTGATCAAATAAGCAAAAAATACCTTGACTATTTTTATTCTTCCCCCGGATTGATAAAAGGTATGCTGGTGAAAATTTTTCGAAAAGCAGGCATCAGTGTAGTAAAGAAGGGGGATTTTCACAGCAATGGTTGGTTTGATGTGCATGCTTACAAATAAACAAGCATCAACTGAAAAGTTGTAAAAAATTATTACTGTTACTCAGGAGGCTGTACTGCTCAATAATTTTTTTTCTTCCGGCAGTACCGAATTGTTTTCTTAGCGCTGCGTTCTGTAATAGCTTTTCGATTGCTGTGTACCAATCATTGTCGGTTTCGCATAAAAAGCCATTCACGCCTTCTTCAATAATTTTTTTATTTACGCCCACCGGTGATGCCACGGCTGGTATTTCCAGCGCCAGGTATTGAATGAGTTTAAATCCACATTTGCCTTCACTCCATTCATCTTGCGTTAATGGCATCAGCCCTATCTGGCAGGTGGCCAGTTCTGTTACTTCATTTTCTGCAGTCCATTCTACATACTGCAAATTTTTAATGTTGAGTTCGGGTTGTTGATTGCAGATAACTTTAAAATTAAAATCGTACACGGCCTGTAATTTTTGCAAAACAGGTTCTACCAATTTCAAATATTGTAAAGTTGAAAAGCTGCCGGTCCATCCGATGGTGACCTTTTCCACATCCTGCTCCGATGGTATATTATGATGGTTTTCTGTATCAACGCAGGTGGGGTTATATACTACATTCTTGTTGTACTGCCGGGCATAGTTGCAAAGAAATTCATTGCCGCAACTTACTTTATAGGCCCATTGTGTAATGCTGACTGTCTTACCCGGGTTCTTTAAAAAGCCATATAGCCTGTTCATTTCCGACACTTGCGGCACCCAGATAGCGCCATCAAAATCATAGATCAATTTTTTCTTCAGCCATTTGACCATGATCCATTCCAGCACCGGCGGGCCGACGGGTGCAGCACCGCATTCCAGCAATACATAGTCATACTGCTTCATATTAAAAAGCAACTTAACCCGTCGTAAAAAGCCCTTGGTTACTGCCCATGCTTTTTGCAGGAAGAAACCATTTTTAAAAATGACGGCATAGCCTGCCTGATCGATAAAAGAGTGCGTAGTAACTGTAAAGCCGTTTTTAATCAATACCTCATTGTACAATTCAAAACGGAAGCGCTGAGAAGGGGATACATTTTCAGGATACTGAACGATAAAGAGGAGATGCTTAGGATTGCTTTTCATGCTTCACTCTGAAAATTATTTGCAGGGCTTT
>JAKQJG010000116.1 GCA_029561305.1 Bacteroidota bacterium
GCTTCCCTCCTGTCGGCGATAGAGATGTATTTTTTTCTCGCTACCACCGGTACGCCTGCTTCCATATCTTTTAATATATCCAGTGCTTCTTCACTTCTCGGATTGTCAGAAGTAAAAATCACCCTGTCACTGTATTCACAAGCCACTTCCGCCATTACAGGCCGTTTTGTTTTATCCCTGTCGCCGCCACAACCCACCACGGTGATTACCTGCTCATGGCCTTGCTTTAAATTTTTTATAGTTGCCAGCACATTCAGTAAAGCATCCGGTGTGTGAGCATAATCCACAATACCAACCAGCTTCTCCTTGCTGCTTACGGTATAGTCAAATCTTCCTTCTGCTCCCGTTAAACTGCTTAAAACCTGCAGCACTTCCTGCTTATCTTTTCCCAAACAAACAGCAGCACCATACACCGCCAGCAGGTTATACGCATTGAACTCACCGATCATCCTGAAAAAAACTTCCTGTTCATTCACCATCATGTGCAAGCCTGTCAAACTATTATCCAGTATCTTTCCTTTAAACTCAACCATTGTTTTCAGGCTGTAGTAATATTTTTTTGCTGCGGTGTTTTGCAGCATCACCAGTCCCCGCTTGTCATCCATATTGCTGATAGCAAAGGCAGAAGAAGGCAAACCATCAAACCATGATTTCTTTACACGTATATATTCATCAAATGTTTTGTGATAATCCAGGTGGTCGTGGGTGATGTTGCTGAACAAGGCACCTGCAAAATGCAGTCCCGCTATGCGGTACTGGTGAATGGCATGACTACTACATTCCATAAATACATAAGCACAACCGGCATCCGCCATTTGCCTCATCAGTTTGTTTACACTAATGGCATCCGGTGTGGTATGTGTAGCAGAAATAACTTCCTCACCAATTTGATTCTGCACCGTGCTGATCAGGCCGCAGGTATACCCCATTGCGCTAAACAGTTTCCACAGCAGCGTTGCAATGGTTGTTTTACCATTGGTGCCCGTAACACCCACTAACTTTACTTTCAAAGAAGGTTCGCCATAAAAATTATGACCCATAAATCCGGCTGCCTCTGCACTGTTCCCTGTTTGTATATACACAACATTTTCGTTGGCATGCTGCGGCATTATTTCACAAACAATGGCTGCCGCTCCATTAGCAATCGCTGTATCTATATAAACATGCCCATCAGCTGCGCTTCCTTTTACTGCGATAAAACAACTTCCAGCCTTTACTTTACGGGAATCTATTTGCAGGTCATTAATGGTTATATTGGTATTACCCTTTACAGCCCTGATGCTTACCTTATATAGTATGTCCTGTAAAATCAATTCAAAAACAGTGTTATGGCCTGGCCTTTTTTAAATGTGGCTCCTGCAGGCAGCGACTGGCTTATCACTCTTCCCCTGCCCGTAACCGTTACCTTCAATCCTTTATTTTCTGCCATATACACTGCATCTTTCAAACCCATACCCACCACGGCCGGAATAATATTTCTTCCTTTACTCGAATCAACCGGCTGTTGCAACGTAGCAGTATTATTTTTTACATACATATTCCGCCAGTAACCACCCATTGCAGAATCTGCAAAGGGTATTTTCATGGTTCCCAGTACGGTATTGATCTCATTTTTTAATCCATAGTATGTATAAGGCATCGTATCTGTTACTACCGGCGCCGTATATTTTTTATTACTCAAAAACTTGGCATACACTTTATCACTTATTTCTTTGAACACCGTGCCCGAAACATCAGCACCATATATCTTTTTTGATTCACTGCTGTTTTGTATCACTACGGCCATGGTATATTTTGGATTGTCAGCCGGAAAATAACCGATGAAGGATGCCTGGTAAATTTTGTTGCCCTTGTTATAACCACGGTTATCCAACGCCGTTACTGCTGTGCCTGTTTTACCAGCAATTTTGTAAGCACTGTCAAACATCACCCTGTGGCCGGTACCATGTACACTGTCTACTACAGCGCCTAAACATTCTCTCACCTGTACCAGCACTTCATCACTGCATATTTTATCAACCAGCACTGTTGGACTAAATGTTTTTATATCCAGGCCAAATTCCCTTACAGCGTTTACCAAATACGGCTTCATCAGTTTGCCGTTATTAGCCACCGCATTATAAAAGGTGAGCATGTGTAATGGTGTTACCAGTTCTTCGTACCCATGTGCCATGTATGGAATGGTGGTATTGTACCAGCTGCGTTTATTCGTTGGCTTTTTTATCAATGGCCGGCCCGATGTGGCAACGAGGTCAATACCTGTCATGGTATCAAGCCTGAACCTTTTTAGGTGCGCTGTAAATTTTGACGGCTGTGTATGATAATACTGATCCGCCAATTTTGCAAAAGCCACATTGCTGCTTCGTAAAAAAGCTTCCTTCACCGTTAATTCATGTGCACCGAGGTGAGAGTCTTTAATTCTCAATCCATAAAAATACTTGGCGCCGCCTTCACAATCCACGATGGTATTTTTGTCAACGTATTTGTCTTCCATCAAAGCAATCAGCGTAGCCAGTTTAAAAACAGATCCTGGTTCTGTTGCCTTACCTACACCGTAGTTCAGGTCTTCTGTATAAATACTGTTGCCATTGATATCCTTCTTCACAGTACCATCTGGATTTTTTACCTGCCCCAGGTTAGCAATGGCTTTTATTTTACCGGTGGCAGTTTCCATCACAATGGCAGTACCATGTAGTGAATTATTGCCCACCATCATTTTCATCAAAGCACTTTCAGCCACATCCTGTATATAAGTATCAAGTGTTGTGATTACATCTTTCCCGTTTTCAGGTTCTACTTCCCAACCTTCTACCGGCAGGTAAGTACCCGCCACATAACGCATCAATCTTTCACCATTCTTGCCTCTTAAAAAACTATCATAACTCTGTTCAATACCTACTTTTGCAGCGTTTGCCCTCGATATACCCACGGTTCTGTTAGCCAGCAGCACATAAGGGTTGATGCGTTTATCTTTTACATCCACAATAAAACCGCTCTTGTTTTTTCCCTGTCGCACCAAGGGAAAATTCCTGATGGCGATATACTCTGAAAAAGAGATCTTCTTTTTCAATGGATAATAACGGTCTTTATTTTTATAGGCCAGTTGCATTTCCTTTTTATAAGCTGCAGCAGATTTATCAGCAAATAATTCCGCCATACTGATGCTTAATGAATCCACGTTGTCTTTAAACCGCTTACCATCTTTTTCTGTAAGGCCTTCAGCAGCAAAGTCCACGTAGATGTCAAAAATGGGAACCGATGTACTCAATATGTTTCCATCTTCGCTGTAAATACTACCTCTCTCGGCAATCACGGGTTTAAATTTCTGGTGAAGACTGTCACCCATACTTTGCCAATATGTACCTTCAAACTGCTGGATACAAAATGCTTTTACAATCACAATAATTCCTACCAGCACCATCAGTAAAAAACTGAGGCTCACTCTCCACTGTATGTCTTTTCTTATATCCATATCACCTTACCCTCCATCTCCCTCTCCTGCCTCATCCGCCCTTCGGGCACCTTCTCCTAAAAGAGAAGGGAAATGGATGAAGTCAAATTAAGAAGCGGTACATTATATCGTTAATAAACATTTCATCTTCCACATCCTCTCTTGTTCTTTAATCAACCTGAACAATTACTCTCTGCGACTCAGCAAGATTTTCAAATTTTTGAACCCTTGCTCTATACCCCCTTTAGGGGGCCTGGGGGCTCAATACCACCGGTGCCTCCGTTAGCTCTCTTAATCCCAGCGGCTCCACGGCCCTAACCAGTTCACTTGCCTTGCTCCGGAATATCACTTCACTCTTCACTGTTTTGTATTCGTACTGCAATTCTTTAATATGCTTTTCTGTTACACCAATCTTACGGGTAAGCTTATCCGCCAAATGACCATTATATATATATAGTACTGCTAAAAACGCCAGGAATAAAAAGAACGGAATATTTTTTACCACCCATTTGTAATTAAACAGCCGCTTCCAGTCGAATGCCCTGGCTACCGCCGTCTCTTCCTGTTGTGTAGATTTTAATTCAGCCATCAGGATATGAAAGGTTTGTTAAGTTGGTTTCTTTTATTTGGTTTAATAATCAGTTTTCTTTTCGGCCACCCTCAATTTTGCACTCCTGCTTCTTGGGTTCTGTTTCAATTCTGCTGCAGAAGCGGTAATTGGTTTTTTGTTGACCAGCTTCAGCGGATTTTCATTCTTATTACCATACAAGTCCCCGGTTTCCGTTTCGGCAAATGTGCCCGCCCGAAAGAAATTCTTCACTATCCGGTCTTCTAATGAATGGAATGTAATGATGGCCACCCGTCCTGAAGGTTTCAAAAGGTTGATGGATTGTTGCAACAGATCTTTTAATGCACCCAGCTCGTCATTTACTTCTATCCTCAATGCCTGGAACACCTGGGCAAAATATTTTTGAGGATTACCTTTCACCACCGGCTGCAAAGCCTGTTTTAATTCATTTATTGTTTTAACCGTTACTGCCGCCCTTTGCTGAACAATCGTTTTGGCGAGCGTTTTAGCATTTGTAACTTCTCCGTACTGTTCGAATAATTTATGTAGCTGTGTTTCTGAAAAATTTTTTAGTATATCGGCTGCCGTTACCGCCTGCCTTCTGTCCATCCGCATATCCAACGCTGCGTCAAATCTTATTGAAAACCCTCTTTCCGCTTCATCAAACTGGTGGCTGGATACACCAAGATCTGCCATGATGCCGTCTGCCGCCGTGATCTTGTGCAACCTTAAAAAACGCTGCAGGTGGCGAAAATTCTGCGGTATAAAGACGATCCGTTTATCATCCGGCAAATTCTTTCTTGCATCATCATCCTGGTCAAAAGCCAGCAGCATGCCATTTTCGTTTAGCCGTTCCAGTATGGCCCTGCTGTGTCCCCCACCACCAAATGTGCAGTCCACATACACACCACCCGGGTTGGTAACTAACCCATCTATTGTTTCATGTAAAAGAACTGGTATGTGATACTCCCCGCCCTGCTTTGTTATTGTTTCGTTCTCTCCAGGGTGCATACACATGTTAATTTGTTGGTGGCTGTCTTAATGGCTTTACCAGTTTACCCAGCTCATTATACCGGTCCTGGGTAATGCCAGACAACAACTGATCATGTTGCACCGCATCCCAGATCTCGATCCTGTCAAGCGCCCCGGCCAGCACGATATCTTTTGTGATATTGGCATAAGCCGCCAGCTTTTTAGGCAACAGCAACCTGCCGGCTGAATCAAACTCCACTTCGGTTGCCCCGTTCAAAAAAGCCCTCTGATATTCCCGTACATTTGCATCCTCATCATAATCCAGTGTTTCAAAATTTTTAGTGAGCAATGAATCCCATACGTCCATGGTAAACAGGGTAAGGCATTTTTCCTTGCCACGGTTTATCATAAATTTTACAGGGCTGTCCTGCGGCAACAGTTTTTTAAACCCAGCCGGGAACAGGAACCTTTGTTTGGCGTCCAGTGTCGATTCAAATTCTCCTACAAAACGGGGCATTCACTGTTTTTTGATGATTTAGAGGCGCTTAACAAACACAAATAAACACTATTTCCTACTTTTTCCCACTAAAAGTAGGCAAAGTTTTTTATCCACAGCTAAAAAAATGTGGATAGCGTTGGTTTTGAAGGGCAAATGAGTGATTTGGGATGTGTATAAACTGTGCTAAGACTGTGGATAGCTGTGGATTTCTGTGGAAACTGGTCCTTTTGAGTTACAAGCTTCTATTTGTTAATATCTTTTATACTATTTGGTGTAGAAAAGTGGGAGGAATCCTGCCCTGGTGGGAAAATGTGGTGGGCCTTATTACTTACTTAATGGAAAAGAAAGAAAAAAAGTAGTGCCCTTGCCCGGTGTACTTTCAGCCCTTATGGTACCCTGGTGAGCTTCAACCATGGTTTTTACATAGCTCAAACCAAGCCCAAAACCTTTCACATTATGAATATTGCCGGTATGGGCACGGTAAAATTTTTCAAATATGCGGCTTAGGGTTTCTTTATTCATCCCGATACCGTTGTCTTCAATTTTTAGCTTAAACTCCTTTCCGGTGATCTGTGAAGTAAGGAGGATCTTAAGGTTGTCTTTCGAATATTTTACGGCATTGTCAAGCAAATTATTAATGAGGTTGGTAAAATGCACTTCATCCGCCATTACCAAATCGTTGCCGGTTGCCAGGTTGGTTTCCAGTTTTCCCTGCTTTTCTTCTACCTGCAGATGAATATTGTTGAGGGCACTATTGATCAATTCGTGGGCATGCAGTTTTTTTAAGTTGAGCTGTACCTCCTGCTTGTCCAGCAAAGCGGCCTGCAAAATCGTTTCCACCTGTTTGTTCATCCGCTTATTCTCTTCCTTTATGATGCCTGTGAAATAATTCATCTTTTCCCTGTCACCCATTACTTTTTCATTCTTTAGCGCATCCACTGCCAGTGAGATAGTGGCCAGTGGCGTTTTAAACTCATGCGTCATATTATTGATAAAATCAGACTTTATCTCACTCAGCTTTTTTTGTTTGAGCAATGCCCTTACTGTTATAAAAAAGGCACACATGATTATTAATGTAAATAAAACTGCCCCGGCGATAAACCAGGTCATACCCTGCCAGATAAAACTTTTTGCATGGGGAATAAGGATAGTAAGAAGTTCTTCCTGTGAAATACCTTCGCTATTGCTTCCGCTGGGTGATTCAAGCGGTATCACGTACTGAATATTGTTCAAAGTATCAGTCTGCATTTTATAAAAATTTTCTGAAGCCAGTTCTTCACTCACAAGCGAACTCGAGCTAATAGAAAATTCAAATGATACGTTTTTCAGGTTATGTTTTTCAAATACCTTCCGGATGATCTGCTTGATCTCATCCCTTGTAAATTTCTGCGATATGGTAGGTGCGAATAATTCAAGCTGTAATTTTTCGCTGGGAATAATGGAGTTATTTTTCCTTGTAAAGGGCATCAGGTTTCCCTTTTCTTCCACCAGGCTTTGCGATATCAGTGATGTGGCATTAATGAGCTGCTCATTAAATTTTTGTTCCTGCGATTCGAGGGAACTTTTAAGCCAAAGCACCTGGAAAAAAATTAATCCCAGGAGCGACAGCAGAATCAGTATGGTGATAACGGGAAAAATTCTTTTCATTCAGCAAATTTAAAACAGCCTTGTGCTATAAAGAAGGTTTATCACATGACGGGGTAAAATTAACGAAGGTTTTAGAACTATCGCCGTTTTCAAAAATAAGGCAGGCAGTGGTATAAAAAACCAAATATTCATTTACTTTACAACATGGATCAACCGGCACCGGGCATATTATTGATTGCAGACCCTTTTTTGAAGGACCCCAACTTCATGCGAACGGTGGTTTTTCTTTGTGACCACCAGGAAGAAGGCAGTATGGGATTTGTTATCAATAAACAAATAGAACAAACATTAGATGAACTGATGGATGGTTTTGAAGAGTTTAAGATCCCGGTGTATTATGGAGGGCCCGTACAAATGGACACCATACATTTTTTACACCAGTACCCCGAAAAAATACCCGGTGGCCAGGAAGTAATGAAGGGCGTATACTGGGGTGGTGATTTTGAACTGTTGAGCCAGATGGTAAAAAAGGGTGAAGCCGATCTCAATAAGATCCGGTTTTTTCTTGGCTACAGCGGCTGGGGCAACGGCCAGCTGGACGGGGAGCTCGTAGAAAAAAGCTGGCTGACTGTATCGGCTACCCGAAAACTGCTTTTTCATGAACAGCCCGACGATATCTGGAAAGACAGCCTGAAACACCTCGGCGGTGAATACGAAATGATGATCAACTTTCCTATTGACCCCAGCCTCAACTAAATTACCACACCTATACTACTTTGCTTTACCGCTTATTTAAAATACCTGCCAGGATCGCACTGCCATTTTACTGCAGGAAACTGAGCATCAGCAATAAAAAATGTTTAACTGCAAAAGGGCCGCTGCTGCTGGCCTGCAACCATCCCAATTCTTTTTTAGATGCGGTGATACTGGCCACACTTTTTCATCAACCTATCTATTCTTTGGCAAGAGGAGATGCCTTTAATAAAAAATGGGCCGCCTTTTTACTAAAGCAGTTCAACATACTGCCCGTGTACCGTAAAAGAGAAGGGGCCGAACACCTGCATAAAAATTATGAAACCTTTGATGCCTGCCGGGAGATATTCAAACAAAATGGCATTGTCCTTATTTTTAGCGAAGCGCTGTGTGAAAATGAATGGCACCTGCGAACCATAAAAAAAGGCACCGCAAGAATAGCCGTGTCGGCATGGGAAGAAAATATTCCACTCCAGGTTTTGCCGGTAGCCATTAACTACAACTGCTTTCATTATTTTGGTAAAAACATCCACCTTCATTTTGGAGAGCCGGTAATACAACCCGGAGCTGTACCCGAAAAAGCTAAATTGCTCAACAGCGTTACCAGCCAGCTGGAAGCCCAACTGCGCAATATGGTGTACGAAATTGATAAAGAAGACAAAAGCAAACAGGCAGACCTATTCAGCACCCCTGTTTCCACTTTAAAAAAAATAGTATTGGCTATACCGGCAATGGCAGGTTTTGTATTGCATTACCCACTGTTCTTCCCTGTTGAAAAAATAGTGGCTTCCAAAGCATTTCATTCCGTACACTACGATTCCATTATGGTGGGAATGCTGTTTGCCCTATACCCGTTGTATATTTTTTTGATTTGCCTCATCACTTATTTTTTGCTGGGAGGCTATTGGTGGGCCGTTGTATTATTCGCTATTCCGTTTTGCGGATGGAGTTACCTGCAAGTGAAAAAACAGATCCGGTGATCATTGCTTGTGATCAAATTCCATTGGGTCATGTACCGTATAATCTTTGTCGTAACTAACAAAAATATAGAGATAGATCACCCGGCTCAACCGCATCAGCCAGGGCTGCAGTACGATCAGTAAAAAAGCATTCAGCCCAAGCCACCAAAAAATACGGTTATCATCTGTAGAAATTCCAATTAATACCCACCAGGCTACAAAAGTTGAAACAGACAAAGCAACTGCCAATGCATAACTTACATAGCCTGTGCCATACCAAAAACCCTGCTCAAGGTCATAGCGCTGGTTGCACTCGGGGCACCTTTCCGGCATGTCAAAAATGTGTGAAAGTGACAGACTTTTATACGGGTTGCTATGCTTGAACATAGGCCCACGGCGGCACCTTGGGCATTTCATGGTGAGAATGCTCCAGAGATAATTGGGTGTTGGTTTATTACTGCTCATCGGTTGCAAAGTTAACACAATAGCGATGCTTATTTGTAACAAAAGTGACCAACTGCACAGCGCTGGCCAAAATCACCTGCCAGGGTGAACAGGCATAGGGAGACTGTTGTACATTTATGATATGCTTTTCCTTCACCAGCTACTGCCTTCCCGATTTTTTTCCTTTCTTCAAAAAGAAGTCTGGGCTGTTATTATTTGTTTACTGGCCACAGGCTTTCAATACTTACCTGCACAAACTGTTGCAACAGGTTCTTTTAAAGAAGACTTACAAAAAGCCAAACATGACACGGATAAAATCAATGTGATCGTAAACTATTGCTTTGATGTGGTGGAAAATAATCCTGATACGGTTGTGCTGCTTTGTAAGCAGGCGCTCCGGTTTGCGGCTGGTATAAAAGATTCTTCTCACTATGCCCGTATCTATCAAAACCTGGGTATTGCTTACGACATCAAGAATAACCTGGACAGTTGTCTTTTCTTCCTGCATGCGTCAAGAAATATTTATAAAAGAATGGGGCTGCCTTTAAAAGAATCATTTATTGTAAATGATATTGCCATTGCCTATCATTACCG
>JAKQJG010000178.1 GCA_029561305.1 Bacteroidota bacterium
AGTATCAATTGCACAGCCACCTGCAAAAAATGTTATTGTTATCACTATTGATGGCATCAGGTGGCAGGAAATATTCAGAGGTGCTGATGCTTCCTTGCTCCGGAACAATACATACGTAAAAGATACTGGCCTGATGGCACAGCAGTACTGGCACGACGATATAAACGAAAGGCGCAGACGGTTGCTTCCCTTTTTCTGGTCGGTTATTCAGCAGCAGGGACAGTTGCTTGGTAACCGTGATTTTGATAATGATGTAAACGTAGCCAACCTGTATAAAATTTCTTATCCCGGCTATAGCGAAATGTTTACCGGTTATGCTGATAAATTATTTATACCAAACCTGGCAGTGAATAATCCAAGAAGCAATGTACTGCAATGGCTCAATGATCAGCCTGCCTTTGCTGGTAAAGTGGCTGCGTTTTGTTCCTGGCGTGTTTTTCCATTTATACTGGATGAAAAACACGGTTCGTTGCAGGTAAATGCAGGGTATGAAACTTTGGATCATAACGACAGCAGCAATGTACTGATCAATAACGTACAGCAAAGTATGCAGGATAAACATACTACCCGGCACGATCTGCTCACTTTTGAATGTGCAAAAAATTATCTTCAGCAGAATCATCCCCGTGTACTATACCTTGGTCTTGGTGAGACAGATGAATTTGCCCATCATGGTGAATACGACAACTACCTGCAGAAGCTCCGGCAGGCAGATGCCATGATTGCAGAACTGTGGTATTATTTGCAAACAGATCCCTTTTATAAAAACAATACCAGTTTTATTATCACAACTGACCACGGCCGAGGTGCAAAAAGCAACAGCTGGTCATCACATGGATTTTGGGTTAAGGGTTCGGGACAAACATGGTTTGCCTTGCTTGGCCCCGGTATTGATGCAACAGGAGAAGTGAAAGAGCCGCAACAGGCATATCAAAAGCAGGTAGCCGCCACCGTGGCCAGCCTGCTGGGTGTGCAGTTTACTGCAAAGCACAGGATTGGGAAACCACTTGTAATAAAAACTGATAAGACCGGTGAGGAAGCAGGCTTCATCCACAAAGTTATTACAGCCAAAAACTAATGCATGCAGGCTGGTTATAAAATAAATAAAGTTTTCGTTAAAACACAGGCTGCTCTTATACTGGGATCATTGTTTGATTTTCTGGTAACCTTTTTACTGGTGGAGGTATTCAGTTGCTGGTATGTTGCTGGTAATGCTGCCGGTAATATCACTGGCGCAATTGCCCAGTTTGTTTTATCAAGGAAATGGGTATTTAAGAACAGTACTCAGCAGGTGCCTGCACAATTCTTCAAATTCATACTAATGTGGACTGGCAATATTATATTGTTTGCCATGGGAGTTTATTTGCTGACTCATTTTTGTCATCTGCATTATTTATTATCAAAATTGATTGTGTCGGTGTTACTGGGCGTTAGTTATACTTATTTAATGAGCAAAAAGTTTGTGTTTCTGTAAGCAACGGATTTGTTTTGCGAAATTTCATTCAGCTGAAAGGTTAGTTTTGTATTTAGCTGCAATGTGCCGATGAATATATTTTAATATCAGCCGATGAAATACCCGGTAATTCCTGTTCATGGACTTAGCGATACTTCAGCAAGGATGAAACATATAGAAGCTGCTTTGCGCAATTCAGGCTGTACTGTATTGCCGGTTTCATTAGAGCCAAGTTCAGGAAAGCTTGGTATTGATGATCTGGCCCAACAACTTAAAAGCTTTATAGATACGAAAGTTGAACCTCATCAAATGATCGATTTAATTGGTTTTAGTATGGGCGGATTAGTCGGCAGGTACTTTTTACAAAGACTAAATGGAATCAATAAGGTAAGACATTTCATATCCATTTCAACGCCGCATAACGGAACATGGGTAGCTTATCTTTTGTGGAATAAGGGGGCAAAGCAAATGCGGTATAAAAGTTCTTTTATAACCGAATTGAATAGTGATGTTTTGAAATTAGAATCATTAAAAGTAACTTCTATCTGGACGCCCTTTGACCTGATGATACTACCGGCTTCAAGTTCCCACTTGTATTTTGGGAAGGAGATTATAGTAAAATCAATATTGCATTCACAAATGGTATCAAACAAACAGTTAATAAAAGCTATTGTGATTGAGTTAGGCCTATAGTTAAGTATAAGAGAATTTAAAAATTATAAATTAAGGCTATTTATAACTGCCATTTTAATTAATCATGGATAAAGAACTGATAGTGTACGGACTTATTATTATTGCTTCGGTTTTATTTTTTATCGTGTTTCACAAGAGAAATGCCAGACCAAAATAGTTTAATAATTATAAGTTAATATCACCGTAGTTGTATTGCAAATACCTTTGCAACCTCATAAGTATGTTCAGGGAAGTTTTAAAAAGATCCGCCCCGTTGGTTTCTACCACACGGGGCTTTTTGATAATATTAAGGAAACAATGGAAACTTATTTTTGCTTATCCAAAAATATTCATAGCAAGTCTCAACCCCGGTGTTTCCACGCAGGGGTTTTCATTAAATCCAGGTCACATGCCTCTTTATCGCATTATTCTTTGTGCATTAGCTGTTGTTGCAGTAATTATTATACTGTCAATTGCCAGTTATAAGAACAAGAGAAACAAACAATAAGAATTATGACAAATTGATTTTCAAAGGATTTTTCTTTCCAAAGGTAAAAGGTATTAATTTGCGCATTCCAATATAATTACCATGCTGCAAAAAAGCCGAT
>JAKQJG010000209.1 GCA_029561305.1 Bacteroidota bacterium
TGAGTATTATTTTGGATGTGATACAACCTGTTGCACTAATCCAAAGTCTTGCTGACTCCGTACATGTTAAGGAGGAAAAAAAGATGCAGACCGTATTTTCCGCATGTGAAAAGAAAACGTAGATTTACCAAAATAAATGAAATAAATATCTGCAACTTGCAACCTTTCGTTTAAGATGAAGAAACCAGCAAGCCCCAAAATACAACAAACCCATGTCGAACCACACAGACCCCATTAAAGTACTGATCACCGATGACCATGTGCTGTACCGTGCCGGCGTAAAGACTGCATTGAGTGCAAAAAAAGACGTGAAAGTGATTGCCGAGGCAGACAATGGTATGCACCTGCTGAATATGCTGAAGATGATTCAGCCGGATGTAATATTACTGGATATACAGATGCCGGTAATGGATGGCATTGCTGCGTTGCCGGAAATAAAAAAGAACTGGCCCAATATAAAAGTAATCATGCTGACGATGATGGATGACCATAGTATGATCACCAAACTGATGGAACTGGGCGCCAACAGCTACCTAAGCAAGACCAGCGACAGTGAAGTAATTTACGAAGCCATCAAGACCTGTTTTGAGCAAGAGTATTATTTTAATGCACTTACTAATAAAGCATTGCTCACCAACCTCAAGACCAAGAACAATATGACGCCGCAGAAAATGATGCAGGCGGAAGCAAACCTGAACGACAAGGAAGTACTGATATTAAAACTGATGTGTGAAGAAAAAAGCACCAAGGAAATTGCTGACATCGTGGAACTGAGTCCACGTACGGTAGAGGCCATCAGGGATAAACTGAAAGTGAAGACAGGTGCAAAAAGCACAGCAGGACTAATCCTGTATGCGGTAAAAAATAATTTGTTGAATGAAGATGTGAGATAGTAATAGCGCAACGCTATTTAGGTCAACTAATATCTGCTGTTACTTTTTGTCTTGACACAAAAAGTAACCAAAAAAGTCAAGGCAGGAACGAATACAGCCCGTTCCTGCCTTTCAGCTTTAATCACCTCTTGTACTACTGTAACTTCAATCCCGAAAGCTTTCGGGATAATTCTACTCCTAGGTGCAATCGATCCAAGTCTTTTTAATTCTCTTTTGATTTTCACCAGGCCTTATCTAAAAACAATTAGTCAGCTAAGTATCGTACCTGCGGATGAGGGGAGATTTTTTTTTGCCCTTGTTTTTGCAGTACTTTGACGCATGGGTCATTTTATATTCAATGGTAAATTTTTAAAAGACGGAGCGGCCGTTGCTGGTCCGGGTAACCGGGGACTCCGCTACGGCGATGGCGTATTTGAAACCATGAAACTGCTAAACGGAAACCTGGTACTGGCCGACGGCCATTTTGCCCGGCTGTGGAAAGGAATGCAGGTGCTGGGTTTTGAGATACCAAAACTGATGAGCCCCGAAAAATTCACAGAAGAAATAAAGGCGCTGGCCCAGAAGAATGGACAGGAGAAGAAAGCAAGAATAAGACTGCAGGTATTCAGAGGTGATGGCGGATTGTATGATAATTCCGGCAGCCAATTTAATTATTGTATTGAATCCTGGGAACTGGCCTCTGATAACGGGAGCCTCAACAGCAACGGGCTTGAATTGGGTATTTACACTGCTGCCAGGAAAAGTTGCGATGTACTCGCCAATCTGAAACACTGCAATTTTTTGCCCTATGTGGTGGCTGCCCTCCATGCTAAAAAAGAAAAATGGAATGATGCACTGCTGCTTAACCAGCATGAAAGGATCTGCGACAGCACCATTGCCAATGTATTTATCATAAAAAATGAAGAACTCTTTACGCCGGCGTTGAGCGAAGGCTGTGTGGCGGGTGTGATGAGGGAACAGGTGATCGCTGCACTAAAAGCCAGTAACTGGAACGTGAATGAAGTTCCGTTGACTATCGATGACCTTTTGCAAGCGGACGAAGTTTTTTTGACGAACAGTATCTACAATATCCGGTGGGTGAAAAGTATTGGGAAGAGTGACTATAAAAATGATGTGATACAAAAAATATATTCGTTGGTTTTGGGAACTATTGGGTAAGGAAGATGTTAGAAGAAGTTTAGGGTTTAAGGTTTAAGGTTTAAGGTTTAAGGTTTAAAGTGATTTAGAGATTAGAAGTTTAGGGTTTAGAAGTTTAGGGTTTAGGTGCTGCGGTTTTTTTAAGAGCTTAAAACGGGGGTTTGAAAATTTAATGGTATGCAACAAGTAAATATATTTTGGTTCAGGAGAGACCTGCGGCTGGAGGACAATGCAGGATTGTACCATGCTTTGAAAAGTAAGCATCCCGTTGTGCCCATTTTTATTTTTGACAGTAATATATTGAACGAGCTGGAGGATAAAGCCGACCGGCGGGTGGAATTTATACATGCAGCGCTGGAAGAAATACAGGAGAAACTGGTAAAAACCGGCAGCAGCCTCGAAGTATATCATGGCAAACCTGCTGATGTGCTTGCAACACTGCTGACAAAATATAAGATCGAAAAAGTTTTCACCAATCATGACTATGAACCGTATGCATTGGAAAGAGAAAAGCTGATCGGTAATTTGCTAAAAGAACATGGCGCAGAACTGAAAACATTTAAAGACCAGGTAATTCTCGAAAAAGAGGAAGTACTGAAAGACGATGGCAAACCCTACACCGTTTTTACTCCCTATAGCCGTAAATGGAAAGCGGTACTCACTGATTTTCATTTGAAGCCCTACCCCACCAAAAAATACTTTACCAACTTTTTTAAGCAGGAGGCTTACAAAATTCCGTCTCTAAAAGAAATAGGTTTTGAAGCAGTTGACAAACCCTTCCCATCAAAAAATCTCAACGAAGAATTAATAAAAAAATACGGCGAGCAACGGAATTTCCCCGGCATCAACGGCACGTCAAAGCTGGGTGTTCATTTACGCTTTGGTACCATCAGCATCCGCAAACTGGCAACAGAAGCAAAAGAACTATCTGAGACTTATTTGAACGAACTGATCTGGCGGGATTTTTACCACTGCATACTCTGGCATTTTCCGCAGGCAGGCAAGGGAAAAGCATTTAAACCGGAGTATGATCAAATTGAATGGCGACAAGATAAAGGTGAATTCGACAAATGGTGTGCAGGACAAACCGGTTATCCCATTGTGGATGCCGGTATGAGAGAATTGAATGCCACCGGTTTTATGCACAATCGTGTACGCATGATCGT
Source organism: Bacteroidota bacterium (assembly GCA_029561305.1). Classification (GTDB taxonomy): domain Bacteria; phylum Bacteroidota; class Bacteroidia; order Chitinophagales; family Chitinophagaceae; genus Ferruginibacter. The sequence continues at coordinate 3,197 of JAKQJG010000209.1, forward strand.
AGCCTCCTTTTTATGCAAGCATTTG
>JAKQJG010000216.1 GCA_029561305.1 Bacteroidota bacterium
CTTTTTTGTGCAACCTGTGCTTCTTTTTGCCCGGTACTGTTTACCCAAAACATGCCCATCATCAATAATCCAATCAATACAAAACCGATCACCGTATTTCTGTCCATTCCCATATTTAAAATTTAAGTGGGCAAAGGTAATTAAACTTTGCAGTTAACCATTTGCCATTTGTATTTATAAAAAAACCCTCCAACATTCTGGAGGGTAATATAAAAAGCTTGTCTGTTCGCTTATTTTTTGGCAGCCGGAGCAGCTTTTGCAGCAGCAGGAGCAGCAGCAGCTTTTGCCGGCGCAGCACCTTTTGCAGGAGCTGTAGTTGCAGCAGCTTCTTCCTGTTTCAACTGACGTGTCATTGTAACAGAAGCGATGGGAATACGTGGGGAGTTCATGATCTCCATGTTTTCAGCCTTTACATCCTGTACCCTTACGTTGCCATTCAATTCCAGGGCGGTAAGATCCAATTCAATATTTTCACGAAGGTGCTTAGGATACAGCTTCACTTTCAGATTTTTGATCTTTGTAACCAGTTTACCACCGGCTTTTACACCTGCTGGTACACCTGTAAATTTCAATGGCAATGTTACGGTTACTTTTTTGTCTTCTACCAGTTCCAGGAAATCCACATGGATCAGCCGGTCACTAACTTTGTCAAACTGGAGATCTTTTAATACGCATTTGTGGCTTTTGCCGTCAACCTGTACATCTACCACCATAAAATCCGGCGTGTACACTACATGTTTGAATGCAACTGCATCCGCAGCAAAATTAACTTCGGTAGCACCTCCGTAAATTACAGCTGGCACTTTGTCCTCAGAGCGAAGCTGGCGGGTGGCTGATTTGCCAAATTCGGTCCTGATTTGTCCTTCGATTGTAATTGTTTTCATTATATAAAATTTTTGAGCGGCGAAGGTAAGGGAAATGAGCCAACTGGCAAGCAGAAAAGCAAGAAGCCAGGAAAGCGGCTATAAACGGGGGCAAAATAGTCAGTATTCGCAAAATCTATAAAAGTATCCCTCGTAAGGCACTTCAGGCATGGCCATTTAAAATTAAGCCATACCCAGGGTTTCCGGGGTTTCCATATCTCCGTCTGAAACTTTAACCATAAAATGAGCGGTGTATAGTTTTTTACTAAAGGCTTCCAATTACAGACAGAACCACGTCCTGAATACCGTTTAATTTGATAAATAAGACAGCACTTCTCTTAAATTGAAGAAGTCTTTGAAACTTCAGGTATCTCTTTAGCCAATTGAAATGACTTTGGTTACAACTTTGTAGTTTAAACATTCCTTGCAGAATTATAAAATAGCGCATGTTACGCTCCAGCCACTGCCGGTTGCAAATTGATTGTTGCAACCTGCCATTGACGGTGAATGGGGTAACTGTTTTATTGAAAATCTATTCCACTGCAGTATGGTATCTTCACAAGTAAATAGGCTGCAACATGAACTGGCACAAGTTAAGTACTGATGAAACCTTTGAAAAACTTGGCACCAGCGCTCAAGGTTTAAGCACTGCATCCGCAGAAGAAAAATTGTTGCAGTTTGGTCCCAATGAATTGCAGGAGGGCAAAAAGAAAAGCATCTTCGCTATGCTGATGGCGCAATTTAAGGATGTGATGATCCTGATCTTACTGGGAGCAGCCATCATTTCCGGCTTTATCGGCGAACTTACCGACACCATTGTAATTTTAATCATTGTGGTATTAAATGCAGTGATTGGTTTTTTCCAGGAATACCGTGCTGAAAAAGCCATGCAGGCATTAAAACAAATGGCCATAACACAGGCAAGGGTACTCCGTGACGGAACAAGCAGTTGGTTGTCTGCCATAGCATTGGTGCCAGGAGATATAGTTATATTAGAAGCAGGCAATGCAGTGCCGGCTGATATCCGCATTACAGAATCGGTGAATTTAAAAATTGAAGAAGCTGCACTCACCGGCGAATCACATGCAGTTGATAAGATCATCCAGGCCCTGGAAACAGATAACCCGCCACTGGGTGATAAAAAAAACATGGCCTTTAAAGGAACGTTTGTAACATACGGCCGTGGTACGGGTGTAGTGATTGCCACGGGTATGCAGACCGAACTGGGCCGTATTGCTACCATGCTGCAGGAAGATGAAACGCTTACACCACTACAGCAAAGGATGGCCACATTCGGAAAAAAACTTTCTGTACTGGTGCTGTTTTTATGCGTTTTATTTTTTGTTGCCGGCTGGTTGCGTGGTGAAGACATCGTGAAGATGGTGCTCACCAGCATTTCACTCGCTGTGGCTGCTATACCGGAAGCATTGCCTGCCGTCATCACCATCTCACTGGCATTGGCTGCAAAAAGAATGATCAAATTAAATACCCTTATCAGGAAACTCCCGGCTGTAGAAACACTGGGTTCTGTTTCTTTTATCTGCACTGATAAAACAGGAACCCTTACTAAAAATAAAATGCATGTGGAAGATGTGTTTGTAAATGGACAGCTCGTTGAAAGAAACAACATCACTACCCAGGCAACGCAAGCCGAAATGAACCTTTTACTGCATGCTTTTGCTTTAAATAATGATGCAGCAGAAGATGATGAAAAAATTATTAAGGGCGACAGTACCGAAGTGGCACTAATGGAAGTGGCAAGAGACCAGCATATACAGCCTGGCAGCTGGCCCCGGCTTGCCGAAATTGCTTTTGATGCAGAACGAAAACTAATGACCACTTTTCACCGGAAAGATGACAAGATCATTTCTCTTACAAAGGGGGCCCCGGATATCCTGTTGCAGCGCTGTGAGAACATTGATATACCGGCAATAGAAAAGCAAGTGGATGACATGGCGGGCAAAGGACACCGCATACTGGGGTTTGCTTACCGCTGGTGGGATGAACTGCCGGCTGAAACTTTTTCTGAAAAACATGAATCCCGACTGCAATTTTTAGGACTGGCCGGCATCATTGATCCACCCAGGGAGGAAGTATTTGATGCGGTGGCAGAATGCAAATCTGCGGGCATCGTCCCGGTAATGATCACCGGCGATCACCCGCTTACGGCTCAAAATATTGCACGCCGCATCGGGATAATCAACAACGAACATGACATCGCCCTTACAGGCCAGCAACTAACGGCAATGGATAACGATGTTTTTTTAGCAAAGGTGGAGAGGATTAAAGTGTATGCCCGTGTGTCGCCCGAACAAAAACTGCAGATCGTAAAAACACTCCAGCAAAAAGGGCATTATGTTGCGATGACGGGTGATGGCGTTAATGATGCACCATCTTTAAAAAGAGCCAATATTGGTATTGCCATGGGTATCACCGGCACCGATGTTTCTAAGGAAGCAGCACATATGATATTGCTGGACGATAATTTTTCAACTATTGTAAAAGCAGTAAGGGAGGGCAGAAGAGTGTATGACAATATACTAAAGTTTATTAAATACCTGATGACAACCAATTCCGGTGAATTGTGGACCCTCTTGCTGGGACCATTGATCGGCTTACCGGTTGCGTTACTGCCCATTCATATTTTATGGATCAATTTAATTTCTGATGGACTGCCGGCTATTTCGCTCTCCTTTGAAAAAGCAGAAAAGAATATCATGAACCGGCCGCCCCGTCCACCGCAGGAAAATGTTTTTTCAAATGGCCGCTGGATGCACATGATCTGGGTAGGAATGCTGATGGCAGGTATTGCCCTCTCCTTACAAGGCTGGGCAATCCGGAATAATTTACATTGGCAAACGATCGTTTTTAATGTAATGTGTTTGTGCCAGATGGGTCATGTACTGGCCATCCGGTCAGAAAACCAATCCCTGTTCAGCATTGGTATTTTTTCTAATAAGCCCTTGATCTTTGCAGTACTCACCGCATTCCTGCTGCAATATATTATTACATATGTGCCCTTCTTTCACCCGGTCTTTCAAACTGAATCCTTAAGCCTGAAAGAATTCTTTATAGTGGGTGCAGCATCCTCCCTTGTTTTTTTTGCAGTGGAACTGGAAAAAATAATCAGGAGAAAAAGAATGAAGACCAGCAAAACGGTTATACCGGAGTAAGGAATTCCTGCAATGTCAAGAGAGGCAAATAAACTATTGTTGTGCTTCAAAAAACTGACGAACAAATCTCCGTGTATCATGATTTTTTTTAGATCTTCTGTATTTATGAGCTGGCAAATTCATTGCTATAAAAATCTTTTTGCAATGCATGCTGCAGTTCTCTCAGTGTACTGTCCATTTGAACCAGCAACCCGTCGAGTTCCTCTGAAGGTTCATTTTTTGCTGCCAGCAACTCTATGTTATCGAGCATATCCCTGAGGCAAACAACTCCAATGGTTTCAAAAGAAGGCTTTATTTTATGTACCAGGTTTTTGATAAGGGAAAAATTATTCTCTTTTTTGGCCAGTTCAAACTGGCTAAGTGAGGTCTGCACCTGGTTAATAAACAAATCAACTATTTTCGTCACAAAACCTGCATTGCCATTACTTAGCACCTGCAAACCAGACAGGTCATACAGGGCTGTAACAGGTTCCTTCTTTTTAACGGGAATACTGGCCTCTATGTTTTTATTCAGCCATTTTGCGATCAACCCGATCAATGCCTGTTCTTCAAAAGGTTTTGAAATAAAATCATTCATGCCGGCCGCATAACATTTATCACTTTCTCCTTTGATAGCATTAGCAGTCAGCGCTATTACAGGTACTGCTGATCCTATTTCATTACGGATGATTTTCGTAGCTTCCAGTCCATCCATCAACGGCATCTGCATATCCATTAATACCAGGTCGAAGGGCATATTTTTTACTGCTTCCACTGCTTCAATACCATTAATGGCTTCTGTAATATCGGCGCCATACTGGTTCAATGTGATGGATGCCACCAGCCTGTTAATTTCATTGTCTTCCACCAGCAATATCTTCTTTCCTTTTAAAATACTGTTGTCTGTAATGATGGTTTCATCTGCAAGCAAGTCTTTTTCATTGCCGATACTGAATGGTATCGTTAATGTGATAGTAGTCCCTACATTTTTTTTACTTTTCACATTAATGGTTCCGCCCATCAGTTCGGTCAGTTGCTTGGTGATTGTCATGCCAAGGCCCGTACCACCATATTTGCGGCTCACTGATTTGTCTTCCTGCGTAAAGCTCTGGAAAAGATTGTCGAGGTAGTGCTTATCCATACCAATACCAGTATCCGCCACCGTTATCTCCACCAACTGCAGGTTATCATTCTTGCTTCGTAGTGTACAGTCAATACTTACAATGCCTTTTTCTGAAAACTTAACAGCATTACCAACCAGGTTGAATAAAATTTGTTTCAAACGGTATGGATCTCCCTTTAAAACAGCCGCAATTTTTTCATCGGAAGTACAGCATACCAGAATTCCTTTTTCGGATGCCCGGTGCTGCATTACATCCACCGTATTTTTGATCACTTCCCTGATACTAAAACTGATTGACTCCAATGCAAGTTTACCAGCCTCTATTTTAGAGATATCAAGAATATCGTTGATGATCACCATCAAATGTTCTCCGGCATTGCTGATGGTATCCAGGTAGAATTTCTGTGTTTCATCCAGTGCAGTTTTCTGTAGCTGTCGCCCCATACCGAGGATGGCGTTCATCGGTGTTCGTATCTCATGGCTCATATTGGCCAGGAATAACTGCTTGGCATTAGCAGATGACTCCGCCTGTTCCCTTGCTTCCAGCAATTCCAGTTCCAGCATTTTCTGTTCTGTTATGTCCAGGTGGATACCGATCGATCCAACCAATTCACCTTTATCATTATACCTTGGTGCACCACTGATCAGCCACCATTTAACCAATCCCGTTTTATTTTGTACCGCCATCTCATAAGCATCGGAAATACCTTTTTTACGGCTTTCATTTTTCAACTCCAGCATTTCTTCATTTGCACCTTTGGCAAAAAGATCGCTTGCTTTTTTTCCAATCAGCTCTTCCATACTATATCCGCTCATGGCACAAAAGCTCTGGTTACTGGAACGTATGATCTCCAGGTTGTCCACTTCCAGCAAACCGAGGTTCATGTTGGCAATAATGTTCCGGTATTTTTCTTCCCTTATTATCAGCGCATTGTCTGCATTTTTTCGTTCCGTAATATTTAACAAGAATCCCGTAAATACAGCAGCACCTTCCGGCGTGTAATAGGAAAAAGAAGAGGTAAGGGCATACCACACCAGCCCGTTTTTGGTTGTAATAAGCCTCGCCTCCGTATAAAATGGCTGAAGGGTTTCTTTTGAGTGTTGGATTTTTTTAATCATATCCTCTATATCAAGAGGATGTATATACTGGAAAAAATTGTAAAATTCCGCTGGCACAATTCCAAAAATATGTTCCATTGCCGGGCTTACATACCGTAAACCTTCTGTACCATCTGTGCGGAATTCATACTCATAAATTACCCCGGGAATATTTTCAGACAAGGATTTAAACTGGTGGGCCCTTCTTGACAGTTCAACTTCCAGTTCTTTTTGTTTGGTTATATCAATATGGGTACCGATTATTTTTACAGGTTTCCCTTCGTCGTCTTTTTCGGTAACCACCCCCCTGTCGAGTACCCAATGCACCGAACCATCTTTGTGTATCATCCTGTATTCATGATTGTGATGGTCTATTGTTCCTGCCAGGTATTTTGCGTCATTGTCTTCCAGTATCTTCCTGTCTTCGGGGAATACCATTTTCCACCACAGGCTGGCTTCATCTGTAAACTCTTCTGCTTTAAAGCCCAGTATATTGTCGCCTGCATTGGAGAAATATGTTTTGCTGGTTTTAAAATTATGTTCCCAATAATTATCCCCCACATTTGACAAAGCGATCTTTAATCTTTCTTCATATTCTTTTAATTTTTTTTGAGAGGCTTTTTCTTTTGAAATATCATCTACTATTGCAAAATAGTGTACCACTCTTCCCTGCTCATCTGTTACGGCCTGCCCCCTCGATCTTCCCCAAAACCAGGTACCATCTTTTCTGTAGTGGATCAGTTCCGCATTGAACGAACGGCCATGTTCAAAATCATTTACCATCTCTTTCATCACGCTGCGGTCACTTAAAGTTCCTTTACAAAGTTCAAAAGGCGTTTTACCGATAATCTCTTCCCTGCTGAACCTGGTCAGTTGTATAAAGCCTTCATTTGTCCATGTGATCTTTCCTTCTGTATCAGTAAACACTACACCATTCTCATTGGCGCTTGCCACCACCGATATTCTTTTATATTCTTCCTCTGCTTTTTTTCTTGCGGTGATATCTGTGTTGGTACCAATAATACGTTCATTGTTTTCAGTAAGGGACTTAAATATTTTTCCCCGGTCAAGCACCCATATCCAGTTGCCGTTCTTATGCTGTAACCGGTATTCCCTATGATGCGATGTGATTCTTTTACCGATATAATCTTTGCCTGTTTTTACTACTGCAGGTCTGTCCTCCGGGTGTACCCGTTTTAACCATTCCCTTGTTGTATTACCAAATTCATCTTCGTTGTACCCAAGCATTTTTTTGAACTGGCGGGAAAAGAATATTTTTTTTGTAACGGCATCATATTCCCAAATACCGTCGCCTGTTCCTTCCAGGGCAAACTGCCACAAATCCTGGCTTGTTTTCAGTTTATCTTCTGCACATTTTCTTTCTTTTACCTGCTGGTCAAGGTATTTTGCCAGCATCAGCAGATCGTCTGATTCATTGGATTGCTCATTGCCGGTAATGGTGCCAATGGTTTCTTTTAATTTATCAAGCGACTGCCTTTTTACTGCCACTTCATGTTTCAGGCGGTCGTTGATCTCAACATATTCCTGCTCGCTGATGGAGAATACCCGCTCTGCAATTTCTTTATCCCGTTCGCAGGCATTGTAACAATCATTTACCACGGTCAGCATCTTTTGCAGGTCTGGATGATGCTGCAGGGATTCAGGCAGGTACCTGTTAATTTGCTTTTGCAGAAGTTTATGAAAGCTCATAAAAAGAGGTTATGGTCATTGTTTGGTTATGCAGTCTGCAATTGCCACCTTCATTAAAAGGTGCTATTTCGCCATAAGAATAAAATCCTGCAACAGGTGTTTTATTTCCCAGGGATTCCTGTACGGCTTCCACTTCTTCTTCAGCTCTTAAGCCCAGGATGATCTTTCGGCCAACACAGCTAATGAGGAGAGAAAAATCAGGACTTTTATTTTTATCAGGCATCGAATTTTGGGCAGCTTCCGCCGCAGCAGACGTCAGCATATCAAAATTGGCTTTCATAAAACGCACTT
>JAKQJG010000224.1 GCA_029561305.1 Bacteroidota bacterium
GTTCTACAGCCTTTTTAACCTGGAGGGTAAAAATTTATACCCAGAAAATTTTAAAAGTATCCGCAAAATGGATACTACCGGGGTAAGCAGTAAAAATAAACATGCCAGCCGGTATATTTTATTTTGGGTCGTTAGCCAAACTAATAAACATAGCCTGCTGGTGTTTGATGCCGACAAGCAGGAGATCAGTGACTGGCTGGTTAAGGATGCGGACAAAATAGAACCAGACCGCAAAAGAACCACCCCGGGTCATCTGCGGCTATTCGTTACCGATAGTAATATGGTGAGCAGCCTGCATTTATTAGACTACAGGGAGGGGAAATTTATACTGCAGCGTGGGGTATCCGGCGTGTATCCTGATAAAAGAAGAGATGATCATAACGACAGCCGGGATAGGTATTCCGGTTCAGGTTCAGGAACAGGATCTGGTAGTGGTACGGGAGGTTTGGGTGATGAAACAGTCGTAGCAGAGCCGGGTGGAGAAGAACGACCTCCACGGCCGGCACCCAGATTTAACCCCTATCATACATTTATGAGAGACAGCCTTTATTACATAACCAGTTATGAAAGCAGGACACCCGTACAACTCCCGGCTACAGCAAAGATCATACGCATGGTACCTTATGCTATGACGCAATACCAGCCGGTGATCGTAATTGCAGACAGCCGGTTCTACATCGTAAAAGATGACCAGTTAGGTAAAACAGCGTATGATTCCCTCATTTATTTCGGGCAAAATTTCCTGGCCTGTAAAAAAGTGGATGGTAAATTAAAGGCTGGCATGATCAGTTCCAGTGATTCAGTGATCATCCCTTTTCAATATGATTCGTTGTATGCAGGGATCCGGTATGCAGAACTGTTAGATAAGAACCCTTCTGCAAGAATACCGGATTATCATATGGTATTTAAAGAAGCCGATTCCAAATACAACCGTGACAAAGTAAACCCTTACGTGCGCACGCATACCAACCTGTTTACAGTATTTATAAATGGTCAATGCGGTGTGGTTAATTTTAAAAACGAAACGGTTATTCCTTTTAAATACCAGCTGATCGCTAAAAACAGCATGGGGCATAGCCGGCCGAGAGAGGATGAGTTTATTGTGTTAAAAAGTAATGATCGTTATGGCCTTACCACCTTGCAATATGACCGTCAAAAAAAGCAGGAGGCCATGACTAATACCATTGAGCCCATTTTTGAATACCTCCCCGGATTTTTCTATCCTGGATATTACGGCATTCAAAAATTTATACTGGTGGGCTTGTATAGTGAGAAAAATATCTTTATGGGATATGCCACGCCAAACGGCAAAACATTTTACCGGGAGAGATAATGGCTGTAACTTAATATTACTCCACCACCTGTATACCGCTTGCCAATAGCCGAACTTCTTTTTTAGGTTGTTTGATAGCGTCAATTTCTGCCTGTGGCTTGTTGGCATCTTCAGCATAGTGTTTTAATTCTTCTACAGAGATGGTTTTATAGCTAGCTTTTGCATCCAGTACAACTGTTTTGCCAATTAAAGCAAGCGGTGCAAAAAAAGCATAGTCTTTCATTTTTACAAAAGCCTCGGTAGAATCGTTGATGGCAAGAGAAATCCAGCAGCCTTTTTGGGGACACACGTCCAGCACTTTGGCCCGTATTTTTGTATTTACCGTACTCTTCTTTTCCAGTTCACCAGGTATCTGTGCAATGTCAACAGCCCCTTCAATACTGGTTATCTCCCCGTATTTGTCACCAGGTTTCGCATCGCCTTTTGGAGGCTGGCATAGCGCAACAGCACTCAGCAATAAAAAGGCAGATAATATGGATAACTTTTTCATGTGTTTTAATTTTCACCAAAAATAGTGTTTGCTTTAAAGTAAACGGTAACAATTACGGGAAAATATTGTTATCGTGTTTCATAAAGGGAAATCCTGACTTTTTATGAAACCAGTGATGTGTATTGAAGTTAGTCATTATAAGTGTATTATGTCACAAGTCTTTTACAAAAGTTGGTTGCCATTGCGGGTTTTTGAATGCTTAAATCCCGTACTTTTATCTCATGCGTGAAGGAATGTTTATAAAAAGGAATGTTGACAAGTGGAACCGCTATCAGCATGAAAAAACGGATGACCCGGACGAAACAGCCGAAAGGTTTATCACCCTGGTGGACGATCTTTCCTATGCAAAAACATTCTATCCTCAAAGCAAGGCTACCAAATGGATCAATAGTATTGCGGCAGGCATTTACCAAAGCATCTATAAAAATCAAAAAGATAAGTATGCACGGTTCTTTCTTTTTTGGAAATACGATCTGCCTTTTTTAATGAAGCGGCACCACAAAGTATTCCTGTTTACATTTTTGTTGTTCTCTTCATTTGTTTTTATTGGTGTTTTCAGTTCTATGAAAGACGAAACTTTTATAAGAGGCATATTGGGTGATAATTATGTTGACATGACCGAAGAAAACATACGCAACAACGACCCTTTTGGTGTTTATAAAGACGAAAACCCTTTTAGTATGTTTGTACGCATTGCCGTTAATAATACTACACTGGCTTTTTTAATGGCAATCAGTGGAATACTGCTGGGAATTTTTACTTTGTACCTGATGTGGACCAATGGGTTGATGGTCGGTACTTTTCAATATATGTTCTTTTCAAAAGGCATTGGCTTAAAATCAATGATGGTGATATGGACGCATGGCACATTCGAGATTTTAGCGTTGGTGATCGCTTCCACTGCAGGTTTTATTATTACCAAGAGTATCCTTTTCCCTGGTACCTACAGCAGGATGCAATCTTTTAAGGAAGGGATAAAAGATGCTTTTAAAATAATGATCGTGCTGGTGCCCATCTTTATCATGGCGGCATTTTTAGAAAGCTATGTAACCCATTTAATGAGTGCCAAATTTGATAGTGCGGATGCCAAAACCTATGGCCTGCCCGATTGGGTTTTTGTGCTTATTTTTTCACTGTCATTTTTGTTTATTGTATGGTATTTTGTGATTTACCCCATATTATTGCACAGGAAAAAAAATCCCCGGAAGCCGGTAAAAATAAAAACAACTAACCCTTCTTCTTTATAATGAGGTTCCTTTCTACTTTACTGTTAATATGCGCTATGGTCAGCTGTGTCACCTATTCAAGGGCTCAGTCCAGTCATGTGTATGAGGATTCTTCTATTTTATACCCAGGCGAAGACACGGAAGCACCGGAGGCAGTAGTGGAACAGCAGATCAGTACAGAAAGTCCGGCCACTGACGAAGAGGTATATGAAGAAAGCAATTATTACAAGGATACATTTATAGTTAGCAACAGGCATTTTTTATCACCCGACTCCATCCGTTTGATAAAAGAAGACAAACAGTTCTCATACGCAAAAAACCTGGACAGCCTGTTGCTGGATCTGAAAAAAAAGGAAGAAGAAAGGGAACGCAAACGAAGAGAAAAAAATATAGACGGAACATCATCTTCCGACAGCTTATCAAAACCCTCCTTTATTGAAACGCTTTTTAAGTCGAGTATGCTGCAATATGTGCTTTGGGGACTTGCAGGGCTGTTTGTTTTATTTGTTATTTATAAACTGGCTTTTACAGCGGACGGTTTCAAAAGGCCTTCCGCCGAAGGCGGCAGTAACGTAAAAGTGCTGGAAGAGGAAGACGTTAGCCCGGTACAAGGAAGAAATTTTGACGCCTTTATAAACAAAGCAAAAAGCGAAAATAATTACCGGCTGGCAGTGCGCTATTTATACCTGCAGTTACTGCAGCGGTTAACCGCCGCTGGTGCCATTGAATTTGCGGTGGACAAAACGAATACTGAGTACTTAAGAGAACTCTCGGGCAAACCATATAAAGAAACAGTGGCAGAACTCACCCGTTATTATGATTATGTGTGGTATGGAGAGTTTGAAATGGATGAAGTGCTGTACACAAAAGTGGAAAGCAAATTTAAGAATCTTACATTATAACATAGATTGAAGACAAACTGCATATATTATTTTGTTTTTGCTGCACTGGTGATGGCGCTGTTCTCCTGTTCAGGTCGTAAGCAGCTGCCATCACTCGAAGAAACTTTTTCAAAGTCAGATAAAAATCCATTTGGAACTTATGTAGCTTTCAGGGAGATCAATGAATTATTTTACCGGAATGATGTAAGGGTGAAAAGAACAGCTGTAGATAAATCCCTGGATGACTTTAATGATACATCTTCCTTATTCATCAGCATCAGCAGGCATTTTTTTTTGCGGAGCACGGAGCGTAATGCCATGCTCAGTTATGTAAGCAGGGGAAACAATGCCTTTATGAGCTCCCGTGATTTTGACAGCAGTTTTTTAAAAGTGTTGGGCATCGGCATCAATGATTCGGCTTCGTATTTTGCTCCTAACCTGATGGAAATGAAATATACAGGTACAAGTTTGATAGCACCGTATTTCTCAGACAATGTATTGTATGACTATTATTATAACCCCGTTATAAGTTCCTTTACTGCTGCACCTGGAATGGAAAACATGAGAGTGCTGGGAACAAATGAAAAGGGACAACCCAATTTTATTGTTTTGTTTCACGGTAAAGGAAGATTTTACCTGCATTGCGAGCCCCGTATGTTTGGTAATTATTTTTTATTGCAGGATAAAAATTACAAATACCTGCAGCAGGTATTTTCTTTAATGCCATCAGTTCCGGATAATGTTTATTGGGATGACTACTACAATAAAAGAGACTACCAGCCAAGAGAAGCAGATAAAGACAATGCCGATGACGGCAACAGGTCTGGTTTGTCAGTGCTCTTTAAATATCCATCATTAACATGGGCATTCTGGCTTATCGTTTTATTGATCCTATTATACCTGTTGTTTGGCGGCAAACGAAGGCAGCGCATTATAAAGCCAATTGTGCAGACAGAAAACACATCTGTGGCCTTTACCGAAACGGTGGGCCGCTTGTACCTGCAAAAGAAAGACAACAGGAACATCGCTGATAAAATGATCACGTATTTACTGGAGCATATCCGCAACCAGTATTTTATCAGCACTACCAGTCTTACAGATGACTTTACGGCCATGCTTAGCCGAAAAAGTAATGTTCCTTACGAGGAAGTACAAAGACTGATAGCCACCATCAACAGGGTGCAACGGATGGATGAAGTGGATGACGCGGCCTTATTATCACTCAACCAGCAAATAGAAAATTTTTATAAAAATAAATCATGATGGAAGAAAGCATTTTTGGACAGCAGCGTATCGAACTCAGCGGACTCTACCGCAGTATGGAAAGCATACGCAATGAAGTAAGCAAGGTAATTGTAGGCCAGCACAAAATGCTCGACCTTATGCTGATCGGCCTGTTATGCGACGGGCATATTTTGATTGAAGGTGTCCCAGGTGTGGCCAAAACATTAGCTGCCAAATTGATGGCAAAGATCATCGATGTTGATTTTTCGAGGATACAGTTCACTCCCGACCTGATGCCAAGCGATGTGGTGGGTACATCTGTATTCAATGCAAAAGAGGGCGATTTTAAATTTAAGCCAGGCCCCGTTTTTAGTAATATTGTTTTAATAGATGAGATCAACAGGGCCCCGGCAAAAACACAGGCCGCTTTGTTCGAAGTGATGGAAGAAAGGCAGGTAACCGTTGACGGTACCACACATGAAATGCGGTTTCCTTTTTTGATACTGGCAACACAAAACCCAATAGAGCAGGAGGGCACTTACCGGTTGCCGGAAGCACAGCTGGACCGGTTTATTTTTAAGATCGACGTACAATACCCCAGTTTGCAGGAGGAGATCAGCATCCTTACTTCGCAGCAGGGCCGCAACCAGCAACAGTTGCTGGAAAAGGTAAACAAAGTATTGTCTGCAAAAGAACTGTATGACTTCCGCAACCTGGTGCAGTCCATTATTGTTGAGCCCAAGCTGGTGGAATTTATTGCCAGGATCGTATATGAAACAAGGAACAATCCTGCTTTGTATCTTGGTGCTTCGCCACGGGCTTCCTTGTCAATACTGAGGGCAAGTAAAGCCACTGCTGCATTAAAAGGCCGTGATTTTGTAACGCCGGAGGATATCAAAGAAATTGCAGGGTCTGTGCTGCGCCACCGGATCATTCTCACTCCGGAAAAAGAAATGGAAGGCGTAACTGCAGATGAATTGATCGATAATATTTTGAAGGCGGTGGAGATACCGAGGTAAGTGCCCCCAATCTCCTCCCGATAAAAATCGGGATAAATGCAGGGGACTTAACAAGATCAAGCTGGACCAAGCACTTTTCAATATGCAGGAAGTAATGCTATCAATTTATAAAAGAAATAAGTAATCGAATACGCTGAAAGTCTCATTTAGGAGACTTAGGGGTTTGTTTTTATTATGGATACCATCAAACCAAATAAATATGCAAAGCCGGTAGCTGCACCGGGGCCAGAAAGGTTTATCACCGACCTTTTTTTGCCCAACCGTTTTTACATGGTTGTTGGTACCTGTATCGTTTTTTTTATCGTATCATTTTTTTATCCGCCGTTTTTTATTGTGCCAAAAACAATGTGGTATTTGATATTGGCTCTTGTTGCAATTGACTATATCTTTTTATTTTTCATTGGCAGTGCGCCATTGGCAAAAAGAATAATGGCGGAAAGGTTTAGTAATGGTGATGAAAACAAGATCACCATACAGGTATCTAACAGTAAGCCTTATGAAGTCAGTATCGACCTGATTGATGAGATACCGGTGCAGTTTCAAAAAAGAGACTGGTTTGTTAGCCGCCGTTTTAAAGCCCGGGAGCAAAAAAATATCGTGTACACTTTAAGGCCGGTGGAGAGAGGGGAGTATCAATTCGGAAATTTATTGCTGTATATGCGATCGGCGCTTGGACTCTTGTGCCGGCGTTATAGTATCGCAGCGGAAACCACTGTGGGTGTTTATCCTTCGTTTATGCAGTTACGTAAGTATGAACTGCTGTCGCAAACAACTATACAGCCCGAGAGAGGCAGCAAACGCATGCGTAAGTTAGGACACAGCATGGAATTTGAACAGATTAAAGAATATGTATTAGGCGATGATATTCGAACGCTCAACTGGAAAGCTACTGCCCGTAAGGGTATGCTGATGGTGAACAACTACAGTGATGAAAAGAGCCAGCAGGTGTATTGTATCATTGACAAAGGCAGGCTGATGAAAATGCCTTTTAATAAATTGGGCCTGCTCGATTATGCTATCAACAGCACCCTGGTATTAAGCAGTGTGTGCCTGCAAAAACAGGATAAAGTGGGACTCATCACTTTCAGTAATAAAATGGGAAATGTACTTGCGGCAGACCGTAAGCCCATACAAAAAGCCAACATACTGCAACTGTTGTACAACCAGGAAACCACGTTCCAGGAAAGCGATTATGAAATGCTGTACCTGCAGTTACGCAGCAGGGTAAAGCAACGAAGCCTGCTGGTGTTGTTTACCAATTTTGAATCTATGTCGGGATTGAAAAGGCAGCTGCCATACCTGCGGAGTATTGCCAAACATCATTTGCTGATGGTGGTATTTTTTGAGAATACAGAACTGACACAACTGGCAGCAAAAAAAGCAGAGAATATCGAACAGGTGTATATAAAAACCATTGCAGAAAAGTTTGGCTACGAAAAGAGACTGATCGTAAAAGAACTGATGAAGCACGGTATACTGGCTGTGTTGACGCCGCCTGAAAAACTGACCATCAATGCCATCAATAAATATCTGGAGCTGAAGACAAGACAGGCAACGTAAAAATTATATTGTATTCAGCCTTGCATACATATCCAAACTTATAAACTTTCCATTTTTTATTTCACATTCCCTCATCGTTCCTTCCAGTTGAAAACCTGTTTTTTTCATGATCTTGGCAGAGTTTTCATTATCTGTTTCCACAACAGCTTCAATGCGATGCAGGGAGAAATGTGTGAAACCGAATTCAATGATCAATGGCAGCGCTTCAGAAATGATCCCGTTTCCCCAAAATTCCGGTAGCAACCAATAACCAATCTCTGCTTTCCGGTGCTCAGCCGACATATTGTTTAGTCCGCAGCCACCATAAAAAATACTGTTGTCTGCGGAGCAAACAGCCCACCATTTCCCTGAATGATTGACCTCCAGTTCTCTAAAAAATGTCATCTGTATTTTTGTTTCTTCAAGGGAAGAATAGCTAACGCCATAATGTTTGATCACGTCAGGGTGAGACAATCCTTTGAACACATTCTCCAAATCGGATTCTTCAAAGGGGCGCAATAAAAGTCTTGCTGTTTGCAATGGTGAAAAACTGTTTTTCATAGCTGTAGTTTTTATCAATGAAACCTATATCTTTAATCAAATTTAAACGATATGCCTGAGAACCGCAAAGCATGGAAAGTAAAAGTAAACGGTTTCGATTTTTCCTTTGACGAAGCGGCTGTTGCAGAAGCCAGCATGATTCAGCAATCCCCCGCACAATTCAACCTGCTCATCAAAAACCGCTCAGTAAATGTGACATTACTGGAGGAACCAGCTTGCAAAAAAATGAGTGTTGAAATTGACGGGGAAGTATATGAAACCTGCATACAAGACGGGCTCGACCAGATGCTGGATGCCATGGGTTTTAGTGCTGCTGCCACAAAGCACATAAAAGAGATCAAAGCACCAATGCCAGGTTTGGTTTTAGAAGTTGCAGTGCAGGAAGGGCAACAAGTAAACGAAGGAGATAAATTACTAACGCTGGGAGCGATGAAGATGGAGAATTCCATAACCATCCCGGCTGCGGCGGTGATAAAACGAATCCCTGTTAAAGCTGGTCAGGCTGTAGATAAAGGACAAGTGCTGATTGAACTGGAATAATTTGTTGCCCCATCGGGGCATAACATTGGTAGATTAAAAATTGTTGAACGAGTTCCGTAGGAACGACAGGTTAATAAGCCAAATTCATAAGAAAAAGTGATGAAAAAAATTCTGGTAGCCAATAGAGGTGAAATTGCATTACGCATTATGCGTTCCATAAAAAAAATGGGTATTAAATCTGTAGCCGTTTATTCAGATGCAGACAGGAATGCGCCGCATGTGCGTTTTGCCGATGAGGCAGTTTGCCTGGGCCCTGCGCCCTCAGCACAATCCTATCTGGATGGCGATAAGATCATTGCTTTTTGTAAAGAGTTGTCTGTTGATGGTATCCATCCCGGTTATGGTTTTTTAAGTGAGAATGCAGGCTTTGCTAAAAAAGTAAAAGAAGCCGGGATTATATTTATTGGCCCTGGCCCTGAAGCAATGGAAGTGATGGGCAGTAAACTGGCTGCTAAGGAATGCGTGAAGCAATACAATATTCCCATGGTGCCAGGTATTGATAAGGCGATCGAAGACGTGGCGGCTGCAAAAGCGATAGCTGACAGTATCGGCTATCCTGTTTTAATAAAAGCGTCTGCCGGTGGTGGCGGAAAAGGGATGAGGGTAGTCAATAAAAGCGAAGACCTGCCCGAACAAATGGAAAGAGCTATCAGCGAAGCCCAGGCGGCTTTTGGTGATGGCGCAGTATTTATAGAAAAATATGTTACCTCGCCAAGACATATCGAGATACAGGTACTGGCTGATAATTTTGGCAACACGGTGCATTTATTTGAACGGGAATGCAGCATACAAAGACGGCACCAAAAAGTAGTGGAGGAATCACCTTCATCTGTGCTAACACCGGAAATAAGAAAACAAATGGGTGCTGCGGCTGTAATGGTGGCAAAATCATGCAACTATACCAGCACCGGCACAGTGGAGTTTTTATTAGACGAAAAACTGAACTTTTATTTTTTGGAAATGAACACCCGCCTGCAGGTAGAACATCCGGTTACAGAAATGATCACCGGCATTGACCTGGTGGAAGAACAAATTAAAATTGCCCGTGGTGAAAAATTGTCTTTTACACAAGATGATCTTTCAATAAACGGACATGCCATGGAGTTGAGAGTGTATGCAGAAGATCCTCTAAACAATTTTCTTCCTTCTGTGGGTAACCTGGTAAAATATACCAAACCGGAAGGAGCAGGCATCAGGGTGGATGATGGTTACGAAGAAGGAATGGATATTCCTATCTACTACGACCCGATGATCGCTAAATTGGTAACACACGGCAAGAACCGGACAGAGGCGATACAAATGATGATCGATGCAATTAAGCTGTACAAAATTAAAGGCGTTGCTACTACTTTGCCTTTTGGTTTGTTTGTGATGGAGCATGATGCATTTGTTTCCGGGCATTTTGATACCAATTTTGTTCCACAGCATTATACAGCAGATGCCATAAAAGAAAAACAAAAAAACAATGCGGAAGCGGCAGCACTGGTGGCGTTGAAATATTATTTAAACAAGCAAAAGCTGGTGAAAGCAGTGGAAAATAAATCTACCAGCTGGAAGAGGAGGTTGGCGTAGAAGGCACCCCGGTCGGTACCGCAGGTCAGACCGGGATTCGGCACCCGGTCGGCACCACAGGTCAGTCCGGTATTTGGTAACCCGGTCGGTACCGCAGGTCAGACCTGAATTATTTAACAGCAAAGTCCTAACAAGCAAAGAAATTCATTAAAATGAAATCAAAAACCGACATACTCAGATCAAAACTGGAAGAAGGTAAATTGGGCGGAGGCCCCAAACGTGTAGATGCACAACACAAAAAAGGCAAACTTACCGCAAGAGAGCGGGTACAGTTATTATTGGATGAGGGTTCCTTTGAAGAGATAGGTGCTTTGGTAACACACCGTACCAAAGATTTTGGAATGGAACAGCAACTATTTTATGGCGACGGCGTTGTAACTGGTTATGGTACCATTTCCGGAAGGCTGGTGTATGTGTTTGCACAGGACTTTACCGTTTTTGGTGGTGCTTTATCAGAAACCCATGCCGAGAAAATTTGCAAGGTTATGGACATGGCTACGAAAACCGGGGCACCTATGATAGGGCTGAATGATTCCGGCGGAGCCAGGATACAGGAGGGCGTTAGGTCACTCGGTGGATATGCAGATATCTTTTACAGGAATGTTCAATCCTCTGGTGTGATACCTCAAATATCCGCCATCATGGGGCCATGTGCCGGCGGAGCAGTGTATTCGCCAGCCATTACAGATTTTACCATTATGGTGGAAAACACCAGCTATATGTTTGTTACAGGGCCAAATGTGGTGAAGACGGTTACCAACGAAGAAGTAAGTTCAGAAGAATTAGGTGGTGCTTCCACTCATGCAACAAAATCCGGTGTTACACATTTAACTGCGGCCAATGATAAAGATTGTATCGAACAGGTAAAAAAGCTACTGAGCTACATGCCACAAAATTGTGAAGATGTGGTTCCCAAAATTCCCTACACAACAGGAGAGGAGATAAGAGAAAAGTTAGAAACGATTGTGCCGGAAAGTGCCAACCAGCCTTATGATATGCGTTCGGTAATTGAAGGCATTTGTGATGAAGAAAGCTTTTTTGAAATACACAGGGATTACGCAACAAACATCGTGGTGGGTTTTGCAAGACTTGCCGGCAGGAGTATTGGCATTGTTGCCAACCAGCCTATGAGTTTGGCTGGGGTACTCGACATAGATAGTTCAAAAAAAGGAGCCAGGTTCACCAGGTTTTGCGATTGCTTTAACATTCCCTTGCTGGTATTGGTGGATGTGCCGGGCTTTTTACCCGGTACCGACCAGGAATGGAATGGCATCATTACCAACGGCGCCAAATTATTGTATGCATTGAGTGAAGCAACGGTGCCCCGCTGTACTGTTATTACAAGAAAGGCTTATGGTGGTGCGTACGATGTAATGAACAGCAAACATATTGGGGCAGATATGAATTTTGCATGGCCTTCTGCCGAGATCGCCGTGATGGGTGCCAAAGGTGCCAGCGAGATCATATTTAAGAATGAAATTGCCGCTTCTACCGACCCGGCAAAAAAATTGCTGGAGAAGGAAGCTGAGTACGCTGCTCTATTTGCCAATCCTTATACCGCTGCTGAGCGTGGCTTTATAGATGAAGTGATAGAACCCAAAGAAACCCGGCGTAAACTGATCAAGGCATTTGCCATGCTGGAAAATAAAGTGGCTAAACGGCCACGGAAAAAGCATGGGAATATTCCGCTATAAAATGCTGCGGTAACAAGGATTAAACATACTGGATTAAGCTTACTTCCCCATCCACTTCTTAAAGTCAGTCACTTTTTCCCTGCTCACCAACGCTTCCTTGTCTACTGATGGTTTCAACCCAAGTATCAGCCTGTTGCCAAAATAATCATCAATTTTTTCAACACTGTTGATCGAAACATAAAAAGAACGGCTGATGCGGTAGAATTTGGCCAGGTCAAGCATATCTTCCAGTTCGTCCATCGTATAGTCAACCACAAATTTCCGGTTGTCATGTGTTTTAAAAAAGTTGAGCCTGCCATCGCTGTAGAAAAATGCAATATCATTTACTTCAATGCTCACTAATTTTTGTGCATGCTTTACTAAAAATCTTTTCCGGTATTCTTTGGGTTGCAGTTTTTGCTGCAATTCTTTTACCAGCGTATCAATACTGATATCGGCCTTGGCCCCCGGTTGTAGCTTTTTAAACTTTGTGATAGCAGCCTGCAATTCTTCTTTCTGCACCGGTTTCAACAGGTAGTCGACACTGTTTACTTTAAATGCTTTTAATGCATATTCATCGTAGGATGTGGTGAAGATCACCGGGCATTTTACTTCTGTAAGATTAAAGATCTCAAAACTCTGACCGTCTGCCAGTTCAATATCCATTAATACCAGGTCGGGTGTGGGATTTTGCTGCAGCCATTCTACCGTGCTTTGTATGCTGTCTGTAATACCAGTTACTACAGCTGTTGTATCTACAGACTCCAGCGTTTTTTGCAGTTTTTTTACTGCCAGTTCTTCATCTTCTACAATAAGTATTTTCATGTTGCTGATTTTTATAAATGAATGATTATACTGTTCGTTTTTCTTTTTCCAGCATCGTTACCGGTTTCCAGATCAAGGGCAATACCACGGTAAAATTCTTTGCATCCTCTATCACCTGGAAACCACTTTCCTGCAGCAGTTCATATTTGCTGCGGATATTGTCGAGACCAATTTTATTACTGGGCACTTTTACTGTTTTACGCTGCAGGTTATTGCTCACCACTAATTTTTTTCCTGCTGTGGTAAAAATATCAATTACCAGCGGTTTGCTTTTTGAAATGGAATTGTGTTTTACCGCATTTTCCACCAGCAACTGCAGCGTAAGCGAGGGCAGCATGTACACATGGTATTCCTTGTCTATTTGAAGATTCAGTTGCACTGCATCGCCATGTCTTGTTTGCAGTAATTTAAAATATGATTCAATGAATTTTACCTCACTTTCCACACTGCTCACAGTTTCCTCATTGTTGCGAAGCAGGTAGCGGTACACTTTGCTCAATTCATTCAAAAACATTTCTGCCTTTTCTTTATCAATACTGATGAGCGATGAAAGGGTATTAAAACAATTGAATAAAAAATGCGGATTTACCTGGCTTTTTAAATTGTCATATTCCTCCGCTACAGACAACTGCTGTATGGTTTCTTTTTCATTTTTACTTTCTTTATATTTTGAAAACACATAGTCTGCTTCATATAAAGTTTCAAATACCAGGTTTACGGAAAAACCCACCGCAAAGCCTTTTAGCAGATGATGCGGTTGCAATTCATATCCAAGGATACTAAAGCTGTCATACACAAAAAATATAAGCAAAATGCTGGGCGTCATTATTAAAAAGAGGACCAGGCATTTGGCAATCACTCTTTTTTTACTTTGGTCAAGTCCCGGGTATTTTTTTTCTGTCCAGTTATCATAACAGATATGGCTGTACCAGGAAAGTATGCCAATGAAAAATATCAGCGGAACTGAGTACAGCCAGATACGGTAATCTTCCCAAAGCCTGCCTTCATATAATATCTGGTTTATCGCCAGGTCAATCAACGGCATGGAGAAAAGAAAGGAAAACAGTTCCAGTTTGGGAGGCTTGTGCAGTTTCATATGGCAACCTCCTCTTTTTGTTTGAACAAGGGTATATAGATCACCCGCTGTGCTGAATTGTCATTTACCGATACCGGCATATTCAGCAACTCATATTTCCTGATCAGATTATCCAGCCCGGCTTCAAAGTCGAGTGCATCTGTAATTGTTTTTGGCTGAATATTATTTTCAATCACCAGCCTGTTGTCATCACCCGAAATATGAATATGCAGTGGTGTTGATTTACTAACGATATTTAATGAAAAGCTGTTTTCTATTACAACCTGCAGGGTAAGTGGTGCCAGCAGTTTATCAAGACTGCTTTCTTTGATATCAATACTTATTTGCAGCCCCGAGCCATACCGGGTATTTAACACATACACATAGGATCTTACAAAAGAAAGTTCCGTGGCAAGGGATACCAGTTGCTCATTATCATTCCTGAGCATATAGCGGTACACCTTACTCATCTCATCCAGGAATTTTTCTGCTTTTTCTTCATCATCCTGTATCAGTCCGGATAATGAGTTGAGGCTGTTAAATAGAAAATGAGGGTTTACCTGGCTTTTTAATCCATTCAATTGTGTTTGTTTATACACTTCATTCAGCCGTTCAGTTTCCATCCAGTTTTGTTTCCAATCTTTATACCGGGCAATTCCTTCCATTAAAAAAGTGATAAAGATGTTGGAAATGCCGAGCGCATAGTAGCTCCAGGTAAACGCATTTTCATCAAACCGGTAGTTAAAAAGATCAATGAGTTCGAAACCGTGAAAGAGAGAGTATAAAAACAGCCCGCTAATGAGCAGGAAAGTAAAGATCATGAGCGACAGGCGGAGAAATAAACGGCTTTCCTCCGGGAAGCGTTTTTTAAGTGCCACAGCAATAAAACCACAAAGCATAAAATCTATACAGGTGGCAATAAAGGTGATAACGGTAGCCAGTAAAAAAATCTTCCAGTTGAAAAAATACTGGCTGCCCAGTATGATACTGTTGATGATGATGGTAAAAGGTATCACCACTAACGTCATCACGACATTGTCTTTACCATTATATTGCGGTGTTTTTACTTTCATCCTGCATACAAATTAATACCTTTTCTGTACAATATTTTTGAACGGCGTTACAAATTGAACAAGCACGGGTATGAATTGCAGCAGTACAAGTATGAATTGCAAAAAAATCAGGCTGCTGGTTGCTTTTTGGTGCTTCTTTTAGAAACAGGGGTGTACTTTACCGGAACAGGCTTAAAGCGGTTGCCAACCTGTTTACTGACTTTGTCAAGATATTGAATTCTCTCTTCGGCCTTCACAAAAGGAACGGACCACAACTGTACTATTTTACACCTGAAAATATTAAAACAAAAACTAAGAAAACCAAGGAGGAATCTGTATTTCACCACATTTACATAAAGTGTTTTTACCGGCAGTGCAGGAGCGCCATGGGTAATAAATGCCAGCACGCTTTTGTCTTTGAGTAGTGGCACCGGTATGCCGTATTTTCCAAATAAGGGTTTAAAACGATAGGCAAATTTTGGGGTGAATGTTTTATCAATAAATCCTTCCAGTATGGCGGGTGCCCTGAACCACCATACCGGAAAGATGAAAATAATATCTGTTGCGCTTTTTATTTGTTGCTGCTGTAGTTTTGTCTCCTCACTCATAATGCCTTTAAGTTCTTCCTTATTTAATACCGGGTTATAGCCTGCTTTGTACAGATCCAGCACTGTATAAGCGTGTCCTGCTGCCACCAGCTTTGAGATAGTCGTTTGCAGGATGGCCGCATTAAAACTGGCTTCATCCGGGTGGGCATAAATAATCAGCACGTTCTTCATGATGAATTAAATAATGAATGAGTTACAGGATTTTTTACAGCGCTGTTAATGGCTTAGGAGCCGGTACAATATTCTTAACCGGTTTTGTTGTTTTAAAATAGTAGAAAAGTGAACGCAGATCTTCGTCAGTTAGATTTTTGTAAACAAACCAGGGCATTGGAGGTAACAGGTCCCTTGAACCTTCCAGGCCTTTGTATTTGCCTTTGCGAATGGAAGTAAAGAAGTTTTGCTCTGTCCAGTTACCCAGGCCGGTTTCATCACTGGTAAGGTTAGCCGCATAGGTCTGGCCCCAGGGACCAACCGCACTGGTAAGGTCTGGCGAAAGCATTGTCCAGCCTTTTTTAACTTCCTCCATATTTGGTTTGGGCAACTGTCCATTGCTTGGGAAACCAGAGAAACGCAGCTCCGGTATCAGTTCCGGTCCGTGGGCACCCATCCGTTTGGGTGAGTGACAATCATCGCAACCCATGGAATTTACCAGGTATTCCCCCCGTTTTACGAGAGCGGATGAGTCTAATGACACAGCAGTGGCTGTTTTACTGTCATTTGCTTTTGTGTTGCAGGCTGCAAGGCCTGTGATAACGGCGGCAATGGCCGATACAATGATAATTGATGTACGCATGGCTGATACTTTATTTTTTAATATTGGTTGAATACTTGATCGATTGCAGCTTGGCGAACGAATCGGAGCTGATGCTGACTTTTTTTTCCCACTCACAGGGCAGGTTGGTATTAGCCCTGCTATGGCGGGAAGTGGCCGCAGCAATAATGGCTGAAGTAGCCATTGAAATCAATACTGCGGCCTGGAGTAATTTTTTCATGAACTATACTTTACTGTTTTTCTAAATCTGCTGCAAGGTATTTTGATGGAGGATTAATGAAAGTGCCTTTCTGAACGAATTGCGCTAAGCGCTGTATGAAATGTTTATTTCCGTATCCCGAAATAATTGCCAGCGATGGTCCGGGTCATTATTCGCTATTTTTGCAGCTATCATTAAGCGGAGCATTATGGCAAAAATTGCGATCAACATAGCAACCGGAAGTTTACAACAGGAAGAAATGATTGTTGGCATTGATCTGGGCACCACCAACAGCCTGGTGGCCATCATTCATCCTGAAACAAAACAGGCAGTGGCCTTAAAGGAACACAATACCTCATCGCTGGTTCCTTCTGTTATTCATTTTGATGAAAATGGAAATATTGTGGTGGGCGAGGAAGCAAAAAATCAACTCATCAGCCAGCCACAGAATACTATATTCTCCGCCAAGCGCTTAATGGGGAAATCATATGATGACATTAAGACGAACGCTTCTTTTTTTTCTTATAAAGTGATTGATGACAATACCGACAGCCTGGTAAAAGTACAGGTAGGAAGTAAGTTTTATACCCCCATTGATCTGTCATCGTTTATTTTAAAAGAATTAAAACAAAGGGCAGAACATATTTTAAAAACACCGGTCAATAAAGCGGTGATCACCGTGCCGGCATATTTTAATGATGCCCAGCGGCAGGCAACAAGGGATGCTGGTAAACTGGCAGGGCTGGATGTACTGAGGATCGTAAATGAACCCACGGCAGCAAGTCTGGCTTATGGCATCGGCATGAATAAAGAGGAAGAGAAAACCATTGCGGTATATGATCTTGGTGGCGGCACATTTGATATTTCGATATTGAAAATATCCAATGGCGTATTTGAAGTATTGTCCACTAACGGCGACACCTACCTTGGTGGCGATGATATGGACAAGGCCATTGTTCATTATTGGCTTGAAAAGGCGGGGCTTACCGAAGCCGACCTGGTAAGCAATAAAGAATTTGCACAGGCCCTGCGTTTAAAAGCCGAAGAAGCAAAAATTGCGTTGTCTTCCCAAGAAGAATTCATTTCGGAACTCAATGGAGATACATTATCTCTCAGTAAAGCGCAATTTGAAACATTAATACAACCGCTGGTTGATAAAACAGTTACCTGCTGCAAAAATGCTTTAAAGGATGCAGAATTAAAGAAGCAGGATATTGATGTGATCGTGATGGTGGGTGGCAGTACCAGGGTTCCATTGGTTAAACAGTCTATCAGTAATTTCTTTGGTAAACCTGTAAATGATTCCGTAAATCCGGATGAAGTGGTGGCACTGGGTGCAGCGATACAGTCGGATATTTTAGCCGGTAATAATAAAGACGTGTTGTTGCTGGATGTAACACCACTGTCGCTGGGTATTGAAACAATGGGCGGATTGATGGATGTGCTGATACCGAGAAATTCAAAAATTCCCAGCAAAGCCTCGAGGCAATACACTACACAAAAAGATGGCCAGGGTGGTATGCGGATTTCTGTGTTCCAGGGAGAGCGGGATATGGTAAAAGACAACCGCCGGCTGGCAGAATTTAATTTGACCGGCATTCCGGGTATGCCTGCTGGTTTGCCGAAAGTGGAAGTGAGTTTTATGATCAATGCCGATGGTATCTTATCGGTGAAGGCAAAAGAGTTGAGAAGTGGTGTTGAGCAAAGCATCGACGTAAAATCTCAGTATGGTTTAACGGATGAGGACCTGGAGAAAATGCTGCTGGATTCTATCACGCATGCCAAAGATGATATAGCTTTAAGGGCATTGGTAGAAGCCCGGACAGAAGCTGAGCAGTTATTGACAACAACAGAAAAATTTATTCAGAAAAATACTGCGCTTCTCAGCAAGGAAGAAATGATAACAACGGCAGCAGCCATGCAGGCATTGCAGTTAGCCATTACGATGGAAGACAAAGACCTTGTTCATACCAAGATAGAAGAGCTGAATAATATTTCCAGGCCTTATGCAGAAAGGATCATGGATGAAGCCATTGCAGTGGCGATGAAGGGGAGGACGGTGTAGGTGATTTTAAAATGGCTTTTTGAATAGCACTAAGGGCGCACAATTATCTTTCCTTTCAGTATTTTTGTTTCTCTCTTGTGTAATATAAACAAGACTAAGATCATAAGTATAAAACTTACCAGGCTCACCAGCATCGTAACTTTTACCATCCTTGGTTCAAAAGAAAACGTAACTGTATTTTCTCCTTTTGAAAGTGAGGCACTCATAAAAGTACCTTTATAATTCTCCGCCGGTTTCTTTTTGCCCTTTACTGTATAATACCAATGCGGGTAGAAATTTTGTTGCAGCACCGGTGTACTACCTGAACTGTCTTTAACCAGCAACACAATTTTCTGCGGAGAAAATGAAACTATTTTGGCCGCTGAAGGTTCTGTAATAATAAACGGCTTTACATTCAATGCCGGGAAATGGAATGCTTCACTGCTGTCAAAATACTTTATTGTGGATGTTAAAATAATTGGATAAGCCGCCAGTTGAGTAACACCCGGTTGTTTACTATAAAAACTCCAGTCGCCGATCATTTCCTTTTCTGCTGTTGGCAAGCTGTCATATTGATTGATGGGTACCAGGTTGGGAACCGGAATTCCTTTGGGCGATTTATCAATTATACTTTGTATGGTTGCCACAGATGCTTTTCCTGCACCGGTAAATGGCACATTCAGCAAACAGGCGATCACCATATCAACTACCACTATCTTTTTTACCAAACTCCAGAGCCTGTAGCGCATAGCCCATTTAATACCCCATAAGAAAAAAAGTTGTATCAATCCCTGTATCAATAAAGAATCAAAAAAGCTGATACTGTCGATCAAAGCTTTTAGTTTAGAAGAAAGACCTTGCTGTGCAGTGATATTACTGAAATGATAAAACACACTATCTTTCGCTGACAAAATACAGTACAACCCAAAAATGACAGCCATAATTACAATGATCTCAATAAAATAATACAACCATTTAACCAGACCGTAAAAAGGCCGCTGCTGTTTGATGAATTTGTCCAGCTCTAATGCTGCAAACAAAATGAATGGTAAGATGGCAAAAAGCCTGAACTCCCCATTCAACCTTACATAGCCAATAAAAGGCATGATCTTATATGCCACTGTTTTGAATATTCCGCCGGTGGAAAGCAGGAAAAAAAATAAACCAGTGAACAAAAGAAAATATTGCAATCTTGTTTTTTTACCCAGCATTCCCACTAAAAAGAACAACAGCAGGGTGATACTGAAATAGCTGTTGCGCATACTGATGTCCGTATTGAAAAATGGCAGGTTCTGCACTGTGGCAAA